>DATNOW010000532.1:0-10492 GCA_036703515.1 Chroococcidiopsis sp. | reverse complement strand
ACAGCAACGGTGAATTTGCCCTCTTGCAGCGCTCTTTAGCCCATACAAATGCACCCGTAGTCTTTGATATTGGAGCGAACGTGGGCGAGTGGGCGTTGCAGATGCAGCGTCTCAATGGCAGCGCCCACATTCACTGTTTTGAACCCTGCGCCGATACCTTTGCGACGCTGCAAGCCAATCTGTCTCAGCAACTGGAGCATCATATCACCGCGAATCATCTCGCCCTAGGCTCAACTCCGGATTCCTTAGAACTCCAGATTTATGGAGCAACGTCGGCACTGAATTCCCTCTACAGTCGCGCTGTGTTAGGACAGGTTTTAGAGCGGCAGGTGATTCAAGTCGATACGATCGATCGCTACTGTCAGCGTCAGCAGATTGACCGGATTCACTTCTGTAAATTAGATGTGGAGGGGCATGAATTAGAGGTTTTAAAAGGGGCACAGCAGCTTATTTCTACCGGATCAATTGATGCCATTCAGTTTGAATATGGTGGCACTTATATTGATGCAGGCATTCTTTTGAAAGATGTGTTTGAGTTTTTTGCGTCGTCGCCCTATCGTCTATTTAAGATTTTTCCTAATGGGCTGCAAGCGATTGATTCCTATCACGTTGGCTTAGAAACCTTTCAATATTCGAATTGGGTGGCGCTGCGAGATTCTGACTGCCGGGCGTCATGAAGATTCTGATTTATTCGCCGCTGTTTTATCCCAGCGTGGGTGGCTTAGAAACCGTTGTGGCGATTTTGGCGCAGGAGTTTGTGGCCCAAGGGCACACGGTGAAGCTGGTCTGCCACACGCCAGCGGCTGAGGATAGCGGGTTTCCGTTTGTGGTGATTCGTCAGCCCAGTGCACCAGTCTTGCTGCAACTGCTCCGCTGGTGCGATCTATACTTTCAGCCCAACATTAGCCTCAAGGGGCTATGGCCGCTGCTGATCTGCCCAAGGCCGTGGGTGGTCTCTCACAACAACTGGTATTGCCGAGTAGACGGGCGTTTGGCCTGGCAAGACCGGCTCAAACAGCGCCTGCTAACGTTTGCTACTAATATTTCGGTGAGCCAGGCGGTGGCGGCCCACATTGCCCAGCCTTCGACGGTGATCCCCAATCCCTATCGGGATGGGGTGTTTTATCCCCGGCAGGGCGTGGTGCGCGATCGCCCCCTGATTTTTGTCGGGCGGCTGGTGTCTGATAAGGGGGTAGACCTACTGCTGGCGGCTTTGGCCCAACTGCGATCGCAGGGGCTGACCCCGATGCTTACCGTTGTCGGCGGTGGCCCCGAAGAGGCCGCCTTAAAAGCCCAAGCGCAGCAGTTGGGGATCAGCGACCAGGTTGATTTTGTCGGAGTTAAGGTCGGGGAAGAGTTGGCCCAGTTGCTCAGTGCCCATCAGATTTTGGTGGTGCCCTCCCGCTGGCAGGAACCCTTTGGCATCGTGGCCTTAGAGGGCATTGCCTGTGGCTGTGTGGTGGTGGGCTCGGAGGGCGGCGGCTTGCCTGAGGCGATCGGCCCCTGCGGTGTAACCTTTGCCAATGGCGATGTCGTGGCGTTGACCCAGGCGTTGGCCAATCTGCTCACCTGTCCTGATCGGGTCGCGCACTACCAGAACAATGCAGTGTCCCACTGCGATCGCCATCGGGCGGCAGCGGTGGCGGTGGCCTATCTTCGGATATTTGAGGGCGCAATCTGGTGAATCTGCTTGTTGTTGGTCTAACGGGGCTGTTAATCATCACCTATCTGGCGTCGCTCAACTGGCGGCGAGCGGTAGTGGCGGTTTTGGTGATCGCCGTTTTGGAAGGGGCGATTCGCAAGTGGGTGTTGCCCCAGGCTAGTCAGCTGATTTACTTCCTCAAAGATTTTGTGCTGCTGGGGGCCTATCTCAGCTACTTTTCGCTGCCCAAAGATCAGCGTCGGCTGCTGGTCAAGCACTCGACGATTTTGGTGCTGCTGGGGCTGTCGCTAGCTTGGGGGCTGTTTCAGGCGCTCAACCCCAGCCTAGGTTCGCCCATAATCGGCTTCTTTGGGATCAAAAACTACTTTTTCTATATTCCGCTGATTTGGATGCTGCCGTCTCTGTTTCGTACTGAGGATGAGCTATACCGCTTTCTGCGGGCCTATCTGCTGCTGATTATTCCCGTGGGGCTGCTGGCGATCGCCCAGTTTTTTAGCCCGCCTGACAGTCCGCTCAATGTTTACGCATGGCAGGAAGATAGCCCCTATTTGGCCCTAGGCGGCGACCTCAAATCGGTGCGCGTCACCGGCACGTTTTCCTACATCGCGGGGTATTCGGTGTATATGGCGGCTTCGCTGTGTATGCTGCTGCCGCTGATGACCCGCAACCAGCCCCTACTCTGGCGCTGGCTGACGATTATGGAGCTAGCGATGATTGTCATTACTTCATTTATGAATGGCTCACGGGGGCTGCTGATCATCATCGTGCTGCTGTTTGTGGGCTATGTCGGCGTTCAGGCGGTGACTAATACGGCCAGTGTGGTGCGCGTGGTTAAAAAGTTTATCCTGCCGGGGCTGCTGACGGCTGGGATGATTGGCGTGGGATTTCAGTCGGCGGTCAATTCGCTCTGGCTGCGCGTGACCAGTAACCAAGATATTAACGGGCGGATTCTCAGCAGCTACCTAGAGCCGTTTACCAATTTCCACTACAAGGAGCTGGATGGCTACGGCATCGGAGCCACGTTTCAGGCCAATGGCATTCTCCGCGCCCTGCTGGGGCTGCCGCCCGGTGAGTCGATCCCCGTATTTTTTGAATCGGAAATGGGGCGGATTGCCTTAGAAATCGGGCCCTTGGGCTTTTTGCTGTGGTATGGCATCAAGGTGGCGTTTTTGGTGGCGCTGTGGCAGCTCTATCGCCGCCTTGACCGTCCTTTCTTGCAACAGCTCGCGCTGAGTGCGCTGCTGTTGCAGGTGCTTACCTTTAGCAGCCAGATTGCCTTTAACCACACCGCTGGCATCTATCACTGGTTTTTTAACGGTTTTATTTTTCTCTTGCCTCAGATTGAGCAAATGACCATCTGGCAAGACTACTACCAGCAGTTTCAACCCTATGAACGGTCGTCTGTCGCTCGTCCACCCTACCAGTAATCCGTTTGCGCGCAATGCGGCGATCGCCCTGGCCGATGCGGGGCTGCTGCATGAGGTGATTACTACTACGGCCTATGATCCCCAGGGGCGGCTGGCCGGGCTGCTCAAACAGGTGCCCGGTGGCGTGGGCGATCGCCTGCACCGCAACCTGGCTCGGCGGGCCTGGGCGGCTCCAGCGGGGGCCACGATGCGATCGCATCCCTGGCGCGAAATCATTCGGGTTGGGCTGACGCAAGCGGGGGTGAGCCATCGGCTGTCTCTGGTGAATCCGCGCTTGGGCTACCAGGGCTTGATCGACTGGGTCTATGCCTCCCTCGATCGCCACGTGGCCGCATGCCATTTGCCCGATGTAGATGCCATTTATGCCTACGAAGATGGGGCGGCAGCCACGTTTCAGGCGGCCAAACAGCAGGGCAAGCGCTGCTTCTACGACCTGCCGATTCCGTTCTATCGCACCCACCATGCCATCCAAGCTGAGGAAGCCGAGCGCTTTCCAGAGCTGGCCAGCGCCCTGCAAGCGCTACAAGAGCCTGCCTGGAAGCTGGCCCGTAAAGAGCTAGAGCTGCAATTGGCCGATCACATCATTGTGGCCTCGTCGATGACCCGGCGATCGCTGCTGGCCGAGGGCGTTCCTCCCGAGCGGATTAGCGTGATCCCTTACGGCGCACCGCTCGACTACTTCCAGCCTCGGACAAAAAGCGATCGCCAGTTTCGGGCCCTGTTTGTCGGGCGGGTGGGGCCGCGCAAAGGGGTGCACTATTTGCTGCCGGCCTGGCAACGGTTGGCCTTACCCGATGCCGAGCTGCTGCTGGTCGGCATCAATGAATTCCCGGCGGGCTGGCTAGCGCCCTATGACCATAACCTGCGCTACTGCCCCTCGGTGCCCCATGCGTCCCTCAACGGCTACTACAGTGCCGCCAGCGTCTTGGTGCTGCCATCGCTGATGGAAGGGTTTGGGCTGGTCTTGCTAGAGGCCATGGCCTGCGGCATTCCCGTCATTACCACCCCCAATACGGCGGGCCCCGACATTCTCACCGATGGCGTCGATGGCTTCATCGTGCCGATCCGGACGGAGGAGCAACTGGCCGAAAAACTGGAGTGGTGCTATCGCCACCCCCACGAGCTGGCTGAAATGGGTCGGGCGGCGCGGCGCACCGCAGAGCGATGGACGTGGCAGCGCTATCGGCAGGCTCTAGCCCATCAGGTGCAGCTATTGATGTCCTAGTGATGTCCTAGGCAAGCGCTGCCGCCCAAACCTTTAGCGTCATGCCAGTGAAAACGGGCATCCAGACCTGACTGGGTGCATTGACGGGAATGTTCTGGCTAGAACAAAGAATCACCAATTTCCCGTAGGGGCGCGGCATTGGGCAAGAAAGCTGTCGCCCACACCGAAAAATGGTTGTCCCAATGCTGCGCCCTTACAGCCGGATGTCCTATCAACAACTGTTCAGCCATTCCGTTACCTAGCGTTCTGAGCGTTCTGAGCAATAATTTGCACCCACAATTTGCACCCACATTTGCACCTATGCAGTCTTCTCCAAAACCCGACGCGATCCATCTTTGGTTTCCCAACCTGTTTGAGTTTAAGGGCGGCATCCAGGTCTATTTGCTCGATTGGCTGAATGCTTTGGTGCGGCTACCGCGATCGCGCCCTTGGGTGGTGTTTGACAAGCTCGATCGGGCCGAGCCGGCGGTTAATCCCTATACCGATCACGTCGCCTTTTGGTTTAGCGGGCGCGTCCCCAAACCGCTGCAAACGCTGCATTTTGCCTGGAGTTTGGTGCGCGAGGCCCTGCGCCAACGTCCGCGCCTGATCATCTGCGGTCATTTAAACTTTGCTCCTGTTGCCCTTTTGATTAGCAGGCTGACGGGTATCCCTTACTGGATTGTGGTCTATGGGGTAGATGCTTGGTCGGTGCGCGATCGCCTCAAGCAGGCCGCCCTGCATCGCGCTGAGCGGGTGGTTTCGATTAGCGGCTATACTCGCGATCGCCTGATTGCCGAGCAACACTTGCCTGCCGAAGTGATCCCGCTGCTGCCGGTGACCTTTGACGCCAGCCGGTTTGCGATCGCCCCCAAGCCTGCCCATCTGATCTATCGCTACGGGCTGCACCCCGACCAGCCGATTATTTTGACCGTCACCCGCCTCAGCCGTGAAGACGGCTATAAAGGCTACGACCAGATTTTGCGCGCACTGCCCCAGATTCGACAGCAGGTGCCCAACGTCCACTATATTTTGGTGGGCAAAGGAGACGATCGCCCTAGGGTAGAGCGTTTGATTGCAGAACTCGGGCTGCAAGACTGTGTGACGTTGACCGGGTTTGTGCCCGATCGCGAACTGAACAATCACTATAATCTGTGCGATGTATTTGTCATGCCCAGCAAGGGCGAAGGCTTTGGCATTGTCTATTTAGAAGCGCTGGCCTGCGGTAAACCGACGATTGGCGGCAATCAAGATGGCGCAATCGACGCCCTGCAACATGGCGAACTAGGCGTGTTGGTCGATCCCGATGATGTGCAGGCGATCGCCCAAGTGACCACGCAAGTCTTGCTCAAAACCTGCGATCACCCCCTCCTCTACCAGCCAGAGCGCCTGCGGCAGCGGGTGATTGAGATTTTTGGCTTTGAGCGATTTCAAGCCACCCTAGCCGATCTGCTCAAGGGATATCTCTAAAAATCGCGAACTGAATCATTGTTACCAGCTTTATCAGCCCGTTTCTCTGCCAGGGCGCACATCGGTGCGCCCCTACCCCAGAATTGCCGGTGCTGTGATTCTGCACACCCTTTCCCCAGGGCGCACATCGGTGCGCCCCTACCCTAGAATTGCCGGTACTGTGATTTGGCACACCCTTCCCCTGTTTGCGCGCATGCAGGCAAGATGCCTGCACCACGTCCTTTACCCTTTACCCTTCCCCCCGGTTGGTGAGCGCAGCCGAACCACTCCCCTTCCCCCAATCTCCCAGAGCAAACGGCATGAATTTTGGACTTTAGCCCTAAAATCTAGAAGATTGATAGCTCGCGTCATACCCTCGACCGTTGCGATCAGTCACTGTCCTCCGCCAATCTTGCTGCTATCCATGCCGAGCGACGACCAAATCAGCCTTTTCAACCTAGCTAGTGTTGACAGCGCCACGCCCTCCGGTGGGTTTAACCCTGAGCAAATTCCCACCAGCGCTAAAGTGCCAATTCCAGTCGGCACCTACACGTCGATGGAAGAGATCAAGACCCATTGCAATAGCTGCCAGCGCTGTGTCTTAGGCGAAGGCCGCACCCACGCGGTGATTGGGCGGGGCAGCTTGCAAGCGTCGATCATGATCGTCGGTGAGGGCCCCGGTGAAAATGAAGATCTGACCGGGATGCCTTTTGTGGGTAAGTCGGGGCAGCTGCTCGACAAGATTTTGGCGTCGGTTAATCTGACCGAAGAGGACGTTTTTATCTGCAATATCGTCAAATGCCGCCCGCCCGGCAATCGTGCCCCGACAACCGATGAAATGGATGCCTGCCGTCCTTACTTGCTCGAACAAATTCGCATGGTTGATCCCCGCATTATTTTGCTGACGGGGGCTTCTTCGGTGAAGGGGATCACGGGAATCAAAGAGGGGATCACCAAAATTCGCGGCCGCTGGATTGAATGGGAAGGGCGGCAGTGTATGCCCATCTTCCATCCGGCCTATCTGCTGCGCAACCAGTCCCGTGAAAAGGGCAGCCCCAAATGGCTAATGTGGCAAGATATCCAAGCGGTGCGCGATCGCCTCGATGAGCTACGCGCCCAACAAGCCTAACCTCCCCCAAATTACCTCTTACCCGGCCAAGACCTCCGAGGTTTTTAAAACCTCGGAGGTCTCAATGCAGCAAGCCTTTGAGTTTGCCCTGAAATTTTCGCTTGGATTTCCCCATTGATCGGGCCCTTGAATCCTGGGTTCTCGAAACATTGCTTAAACATTTTGGAAGCATTATTGGCCTATTTTGCAGAATTAAGAAAAAAATTTTGCTGAAATGAACATTTTCTGTGATTTATTGCCATGATTGTTTGGCAGAATTCAATGCAGGTTTTTCCAGAAGGGCGTTAATGTTTGAACTGCTAACTCAAATTCTGATCTTAGTCGGGGTCTTTTTCCTGCTGCGGTGGATCTTGTTGTCTTTGATCCCCAAGACATACCTGACCTGGCTAGGGGGCATCATTCTTGTATTGGTGCTGCTGTGGGCATTGCTGGAGCCGACCAACCGCACCATTGGCATTGTCTGGAGTCTCCTCTCCTTTCCGTTAAGACCTGTCGGACTGACGCTGGTGTTGTTAGCAAGCGCCCTGCGTGGAGGAATCAAAAAAGCAGATGGGCCGCTGGTGGCATGGGCATTTGCGGTACTGCTGTTCTTTAGCTTTCCGCTGACGGCCTATTTCCTCACGGCCCAGACCGAGCAGCGCTCGGTGGAAACCGCTATTCAGCAGCGGATCGACTCTGGAGAAGACGTAGGTAGCGCAGAGGCGATCGTGGTTTTGGGCGATGGCACGCTGCCGACTGACCCCTCTTATCGGATTCGGACTCAAATTAGCAATACCACCGATGGATTTGGCAGCAACCTGCTGTCGCGCCTTTATTACACCGCTCGGGTCTATCAAGACGAACTTGATGCGGGTAATGATCCGGTGCTGATCGTCAGCGCTGGGCCCCAACCGGAGGTGACGCGAGCCGATGTGTCGGCGGCCCAGGGTGTGACCGAACTGCTGGTGGGTCTGGGGGTGCCGCAAGAGAAAATATTGATCGAGTCGGAGGGGGTTGATGCCCGCACCAGCGCGATCGCCGTCCAAAAGATCCTGTCGGGACGTGAAGGCACCGGGGATGTCATCCTCGTTGCCCCGGCGACTAGCATTCGTCGGGCCACCTCAACCTTTGAAAACTTGGGACTAAAGGTGATCCCGCGGGCTACCGACTTCTACGTCTTCCAATTGCAGCGGGGTGGCCGACTGGCGGTTTTAACCGATCTGATCCCCAGCGCTGAGGCTCTGGTGATTACAACGCGGGTGGTGGATGAATACCTCACCACGATTTACTACTTCATGCGCGGCTGGTTGGTTGACCCGTTGGGGTTGTAAGGTGAAGGTTGAACACGCTAATTGAAGGTTCCGGTTGCTCATTCAGGTTAAGCAATCTGCTGGCTCGATAATTTTGAGCAAGCATTTGGACTGGTTCCTGGTTCCGATTGATTAGTTGTTCAGTCACTATCCTCCACCCGTCACTGCTGATAATGGCTCGTTCTCAGTTTCAGAAACTTGCGGCTTATTTGCGTCCCCATCGCCGTCAGACCACCCTAGGGGTACTGTCGCTGCTCGTGGTGAATGCGTTGGGGGTCTACATCCCCCTGATGATTCGTGATGGCATCGATGAACTTCAACGCACCTTTAGCTTCCAGCAGGTGCTGTTTTATGTGGCGTTGATCCTGGGGATGGCGTCGGTGATGTGGGTGGTGCGCATGGCCTCCCGCATTTTGCTGTTTGGCGTCGGGCGACAGGTTGAGTTTGACCTCAAGCAGGAGATTTTTAATCATCTGCTGCGGATGGAACCGGCCTACTTTGCGGCGAACACGGTCGGTGATTTAATCAGCCGAGCGACGAGTGATGTCGATAACATCCGCCGGCTGCTGGGCTTTGCGGTGCTGAGTTTAGCCAACACCATCTTTGCCTACATTCTGACGCTGCCGGTGATGCTGTCGATTAACGTGCGGCTGACGCTGGTGGCGATCGCCATCTACCCGGTGATGTTTTTGATCGTGTTTTTGTTTAGCGATCGCCTGCGCAGCCAGCAGTTGCTGGTGCAAGAAGAAACCTCTAACCTCAGCGACCTAATCCAAGAAGACATGAGCGGCATGGCGCTGATTAAAATCTACGCTCAAGAAGAAAACGAGCGTCGTGCCTTCCACCAGCTCAATCAAACCCTGCTCGGTGCCAACCTGCGCCTAGCGCGGACGCGTACCATGCTGTTCCCGCTGCTGGGGGGCTTGGCCAGCATCAGCCTGCTGGCGATTTTGGGGTTAGGGTCAGGGGCGATCGCCGATGGCGAGATCACCATTGGCAGCTTCATTGCGCTGTTGCTCTACGTCGAGCGCTTGGTGTTTCCAACGGCGCTGCTGGGCTTTACGATCACGGCCTATCAGCGGGGTGAGGTCAGCATCGACCGGGTCGAATACATCCTCTCCGAAGAACCTCGCATCAAAGATGCCACCAATGCGGTGTCGCTGCCCCATGCCGATGTTAAAGGCTGTCTCACCGCCCAACACCTGTCTTACACCTATCCGGGGGCAAAGACTCCCGCTCTAGACGACATTAACCTCACCATTGAGCCCGGTGAAACGGTAGCCATCGTCGGCCCGATCGGTTCGGGTAAATCGACCTTGGCCAATGCTCTGCCGCGCTTGCTGGATATTGGCCCGGGGCAGGTATTTGTCGATGGGCTCGATATCACCAAAATTCGGGTGAATGACCTCAGAGCAGCGATCGCCTACGTCCCCCAAGACAGCTTTTTGTTTAGCACCAGCATCAAAAACAACATTCGCTACGGCGATCCCGTCGCTGAGCTGCCCGTGATTGAGGTGGCCTCAAAAGAAGCCCAAATCCATCCCGAAATCCTCAACTTCCCCCAGCAGTATCAAACCATTGTGGGCGAACGCGGCATTACCCTATCGGGCGGACAGCGCCAGCGCACGGCCCTGGCCCGAGCGCTGCTGGTGGATGCGCCGATCTTGATTTTAGACGACTCGCTCTCAAGCGTAGACAACCAAACTGCCACCGATATTTTGCATAACCTCAAGGCGGGCACCCGCCGCAAAACCGTGATCTTTATCTCGCACCAGCTTTCTGCTGCGGCCATGGCCGATCGCATTGTGGTGATGGATCAAGGTCGCATTGTCCAACTCGGCACCCACGACCAACTGCTAGCCCAGTCTGGACTTTACCAAACGCTATGGGATCAGCATCGTCTCCAAGAGGTGCTGCGTTAGGTCACCCTATCCCTTCGAGGCTATCCTTGGGTCTATCTTTAGGGCGTCGCTAAGACGACGGTTCTAGCTCGCTATAAAAATCGCCCACCCACGGGATCGCCGCCAAATCGGTCATTGCCACCTGGCGCTCGCGATCGAGATCTTTGATCCGCTGGTCTTCGGCATAAAACTTTTGCTGCAAATCGCGGACGAGGTCGGGTTGCTCTTTGGCGTCGGTCTGCGTCCATAGATCGAGAAAGTGGCGGCGGCGCTTTTCGCAGATTGCCTTTTCCATAGTGGCGATGTCGGCCCGAATCACCAAGGGCGCGCGCAAAATATCGAGTTTTTCTTTTTCGAGCAGTTGAAACAGCGAGTGGACGGCGCTGAGCACATCGGCCTGCTCGTGCGATTCGTCGTGTAGCCAGGAGAT
>DATNOW010000531.1:0-8827 GCA_036703515.1 Chroococcidiopsis sp. | reverse complement strand
ATGTGGTGGTACAAAGCACGCCTGGCCAAGGTAGCTGCTTTACGGTGCGCTTACCCCACTGTTGCCCTCGCGATCGCATGGCTCAGAGTTCGCTACAGCCTGCATCCCAAGCTTCATTAGAATCTTCACCACAAGCCTCATCCCAGGTTTCATTAGAATCTTCGCCAGAATCTTCATCTCAGCCCACATCTCAGCCTATATCACAGCCTACAGATGCCATCTTGGGTGCACCTAGGGAGGCGATCGCCTCCCCCCAGTCCTTATCCGATCAGGAGCCGCTGCTGTTGCTGGCGGGGGACAACAGGGCGCTGAGCATTAGCATTTCTAGCTATGTAAAAGCCAAAGGTTATTCCCTACTGGTGGCGAGTTCGGGACTCGAAGCAATCACCCTTGCCCAACTGCATAGGCCGCAAGTGCTGCTGGTGGATAGCGATCTGTTGCAAGAAGAGCAGCACAACATTCTGCAACACATCCGCCAAGGGCCAGGCAATCCGTGGATGATTTTGTTGACCGGTGCCAATTCCACGACAGACTGCGATCGCCACTTTAGCGCTGACTGCGATCGCGTGATGACCAAGCCGGTTAATTTGAAACAACTGTTAGCCACGGTGCAAGAACTGCTAGCTAACCATCCGTCGAATTCCTAACGCAAGCAACAACGCACATTGCTAACCACTATAAATCACTGATATGGCGTAAGTTTTCTGCTCAATATCGTGAGAATAGAAGTAGTAAAGACGGCAAGTTTTATCAAAATCCAAAGTTATTTTTAAGATCCGGCGAGAGACTATCTCTTAAAAATAAAATATAGTCATGGTCACGCAGCCTAAGACAGTTCAGCGCTGTTTTTGTAGGAATAAGAACGATAGAGAAACGCTCGATCAATCAGGATTGATCAGGGCGATCGCAATCAAAAATAAAGCGTTTGCCATATTTAATTTACGTTTCCATTGTTAATTCACACTTCTATATTTAATTCTTGCATCTAATAGTATTACCCTCCAGATCCCCGATTAAATTTCCCATCGGATTATCCATCACCAGAAGGCGATCGCCCCAATTGGTAGATCGCTGGCGTTGTTGTAAAACTGTTTGGGAACGCTAATCAAATGAATACAAACGCCGTAAATCCCAATGTCCAAGAAGTAGATCGCTTGAGAGCATATGTTGCGATTTTAGAGCAACGTTTGTCGCGCTACGAAAACATCTCAGACTGCTCTTCTGCGCTATTAGAGCCTGCCGCACAACAGGCTAAACAGTCAGCGGCTAAACAGTCAGCGCAAAGCGGCAGCCAAAGTTCGCCGTCTCCTGCGCCGTCTCCTGCACCGTCTTATCCACAGTCTTACCCGTCCCAGTCTTATCCACAGTCTTACCCATCGCAATCTTATGGGCTCAACTCCATCGAGAGCCCATCCAGTGAGACTTCATCCACCCATGCGGCAATGATGCGAGTGCTGCCGCAGGCAATTTTAAGCAGCGCTCACTTTGCCATCATTGCCACAGATTTGCAGGGCACAATCCAGTTTTTTAACGCTGGCGCAGAGGCAATGCTGGGCTATCAGGCGAGTGAGGTTGTGGGCAAAAGCAGCCTTGCGGTTTTGCAGGCACCGGGGTTTGAAGCGTTTGCGGCCCAGGCCCAGCATGGGCAACCCATCGCAGGGGAATGCCTCTATGGATGCAAGGATGGCTCCCGACTGCCGGTGGCGCTGTCTATTGCGGCAATTTACGCGGCTCCAGAAGAGCTAGTCGGCTATATGGCTGTTGCTCAAGACATCTCGCCCCAAAAGCAAGCTGAGCAGCAAACGCGCAATATCACCGCAGCCCTCGACCAAACGGCCATTGTGGCGATTACAGACATCCACGGCCGCATTACCTTTGCCAACGATACCTTTTGCGAAATTTCCCAATACAGCCGTGAGGAGTTAATTGGGCAAAACCACCGCATCCTCAACTCTGGGTATCATCCGCGTGAGTTTTTTGTGGCCATGTGGAAGGCGATCGCCAGCGGTCAAACCTGGCGGGCTGAGATTAAAAACCGGGCCAAAGACGGTTCTTATTATTGGGTCGACACCACTATTATTCCCTTCCTAGATGAGCGGGGTCAGCTCTATCAGTATCTAGCGATTCGTCGCGATATTACCGCCCGCAAGGCTGCCGAAGCCGAGTTGCAAAAACTCTCCCTGGTCGCGAGTCAAACCGACAATGTGGCGATTGTCACCGATCCGCAGGGTCATATTGAATGGGTCAATGACAGTTTCTATCGGGTGACGGGCTACACCCTAGAGGAAGTAAAGGGGCAAAAACCGGGCAAGCTTTTGCAAGGGGCTGATACTTCCCAGGAAACCGTCGCTGCAATTCGCGAGGCGTTGGCCCACCAACGGCCCTTCTCTGGCGAAATTTTGAATTATCACAAAAGTGGTCGCCCCTACTGGCTGCTGCTGCAAATCAACCCAGTTTTTGATGAATCGGGTCAGTTGACCCATTTCATTGCGATCGAAAGTGAGATTACAACCCGCAAACAGATTGAAGCCAGCCTCCAGGCTGAGGTCGAAGAGCGCAAACGAGCCGTTGAGGAACTGCGGTTGCTGGCTGAGCGTTTGGAAATCAGCAACCGAGAGCTACAGGATTTTGCCTATGTGTCGTCCCACGATTTGCAAGAACCGCTGCGCAAAATCCAAGCCTTTGGCGATCGCCTCAAGTCTACCTGCCACGACTCGCTCAGCGAAAAGGGGCAAGATTATCTAGAGCGCATGTTAAATGCCGCTGGACGCGCCCAAGTGTTGATCAACGACCTACTGACCTTTTCACGGGTCACGACCAAAGCCCAACCGTTTGAAAGGGTCGACTTGGCGGCCGTGTTAGCGGGGGTCTTGTCGGATTTAGAGATTCGGATTGAGCAAACCGGCGCAACGGTCGATTGTGACGCGCTGCCGTCTGCGGCTGCCGATCCCCTGCAAATGCGTCAGCTTTTGCAAAATCTGATTGGCAATGCCCTCAAGTTTTGTCCTTCCGATCGCGCGCCTTACGTGCAGGTGCGATCGCGCCTCTACAGCACGCAAGAGCAAGACTGGTGCGAAATTTGCGTGATCGATAACGGCATTGGGTTTGAGCAAAAATATGCCGACCGGATTTTCCAGATCTTTCAACGCCTGCACGGCCGCGGAGACTACGAGGGGACAGGCATTGGTCTCGCCATCTGCCGCAAAATTGCTGAGCGACACCGTGGCACCCTCACAGCCCAGAGTGAACTGGGTCGCGGTGCTACCTTTACGTTTGCGTTACCCATTCATCAAATCAGCGGAGCCTACTATGCCCAGTAAACGAAAAACCGTCACCATTTTGGTTGCCGAAGATGACGAAGACGATCGCCTTCTGATGCAAGATGCCCTCGAAGAAAATCGCTTGGCCAACGACTTGCACTTTGTCTGCGATGGCGAAGAGCTGATGGACTACCTTTTGCATAAAGGTAACTATAGCGATGCCAGTACGGCTCCTCGCCCCAGCCTGATTTTGCTCGATTTGAACATGCCCCGCAAAGACGGTCGAGAAGCGCTCAAAGAAATCAAGGCCGATCCCGAACTGCGCCAGATTCCGATTGTGGTGCTGACGACGTCTAAAGCCGAAGAAGACATTCTCCGCACCTACGATTTGGGCGTCAGCTCCTTTATTGCCAAACCTGTGGTGTTTGAGTCTATGGTGCAAATCATGAAAATGCTGGGCACCTACTGGTTTGAAATTGTAGAACTGCCCGATAAATACTCTTGACTAGGGCGCAGCTAATGGCATTAGAGATCTGTCGAGTTTTGCTGGTCGATGATGATGAAGACGATTATATTGTCACGCGCGACTGCTTGAGCGAGGCCGAACAGCTTCAGTTTCAGCTCAACTGGGTCAACCACTATCAAGCTGGACTAGAGGCGATCGCCCAAAACCAGCATGATGCCTACTTGCTCGATTTTCACCTGGGCAAAGAAAACGGTCTGGAGTTGCTTTGTGCGGCCCTGGCGATGGGCTGCACAAAGCCGATCATTTTGCTGACGGGGGTGGGCGATCACCATATCGATCAACAGGCGATGGCGGCGGGGGCGTCAGATTATTTGGTGAAGGGGCGGACGTTGAATGCAATGCTGCTGGAGCGTTCGATTCTCCATGCCATCGAGCGTAAGCGGGCCGAAATGCGACAGGCGCAGCTCGTGGCCGAACTGGCCGCGGCCAACCAAGAACTCAAAGATTTTGCCTATATTGTTTCCCATGATCTCAAAGCGCCCCTGCGAGGCATTGCCTCGCTGACCGACTGGCTGCGCAAAGACTATGGCGATCGCCTCGATGACGATGGCAACGACATGCTGCGCCTCATGGCAGGTCGGGTGCGGCGGATGAGCGATCTGATCGATGGGGTGCTGCAATATTCCCGTATTGGGCGGGTGCGCGACGTAAAAACGAGGGTCAACCTCAATCAGGTGGTGGCCGATGTCATTGATGCGATCGCGCCCTGCCCTGGTATCGATATTTGTGTGCAAACCGAATTACCCACCATTTTTATTGAGAAAACCTGCATTCAGCAGGTGTTTCAAAATCTGATCAGCAATGCTGTCAGCTATATGGGCAAACCGGAGGGGATGATTTGGATTGGTCACACCCAGCAGGACGATAGCTGGGAATTTTTTGTCAAAGATACTGGAGTTGGCATCGACGAGCGCCATTTCGACAAAGTGTTTCAAATTTTCCAAACCCTAAAACCCCGAGATCAGTCGGAAAGTACGGGGGTCGGGCTGGCCATCGTCAAAAAAATTGTGGAACGCTACGGTGGAAAAATTTGGGTCACATCCACGATTGGCCAAGGCAGCGTGTTTTATTTCACCATACCCACCTGTTTCACCATATCCAACAGCGCACAGGACTAGGGTGGATGTACAAAACAGACCCGATTTTACTCGTCGAAGATGATTCCATTGATGTCCTAAACGTCAAACGGGGGCTCAAGGATATTGGGGCCGAAAATCCGCTCTATGTGGTTGTTGACGGAGAAGCGGCGCTGGAGTTTTTACACGATCCGCTCATGCCGACCCCAGCATTGATTTTGTTAGATCTGAATATGCCTCGTATGAATGGCTTAGAACTGCTCAAAATCCTTAAATGCGATCCTAGATTCTGCATTATTCCAGTTATCATTCTCACCACTTCACAGGAAGATCAAGATCGATACAGTAGTTTTGCGCTCAACGCTGCTGGTTATATGGTTAAGCCGATCGATTACGACGATTTTGTCAAAGTTTTGCAGGCAGTTTATCAATATTGGTTATTGAGTCAAGCGCCGATATAAATCAGGCGACCCAAGGGGCGGAGACCTTGCCAAAGCTCCCCATCAATTGGCAATACGGCTGGCACTACATCTGGCATTAAAGCTAGCACTCCAGCCTGTCTGATGTTCTTGTCTTGTTTCTTCTTTTTTTGAATGCCTGAGTTTTATAGGTCGCTTTATGGTTTCGCTTGCTGAGAGCCCGGTCACTTCAATTCGAGTTTTGCTGGTGGAGGATGACACCATTGACCAGCTTGCTTTTACGCGATGCGTGAAACAATTGGCCTTGCCTTACGACTATACGATCGCGGGCTCTTTGGCAGAAGCCAAAGCAATCTTGGCAGAGCGCTCTTTTGATGTAGCGATTTTAGATTTTTACCTGGGGGATGGTAACTCGTTAGAGTTGATTGAGCCGGTCAAAAGTCAGCATTTGCCTTTTATCGTCGCGACGGGCAGCGGCGATGAAGAAACGGCGGTGCAGATGATGCAGCAGGGGGCGCACGATTATCTGATCAAAGACCCAGAGCACCATTACCTCAAAGTGCTGGCTTCGACGGTGAATCAGGCGATCGCCCGCAAGCAGTCCGAAAACCAGGTTCGCCTGCTGACCCAGTCCATGCAGGGCATTCGCGACGGCATCTATATCGTTGACGCAAACGGATGCCTAACGTTTATCAATAATGCCCTCAGCGAGATCTGCGGAGTTCCATTCAACACAGCGATTGGGCGACCAATTGGGTGGCTAGGGCAAGATGCGTTAACGCACCACGTGTCCCAAAATACATCATGCCAAGGAGCAACCTGCAACCAAGAAGTCGAGATGACGTTGGTGCGTCCTGATGGCTCCACGTTTGTGGCTAGTTTGTCAGAGTCTTGGCTCCAAGATGGGGGGCGATCGCTCCGGGTGGGCGTGATTCGCGATATCACCCCGCTAAAACAGGTCGAACTAGAGCTACGCCTATCGCAAGACAGCCTCGAACAAACAGTCAAGCAGCGCACCCAGGAATTGCAGCAGACCAACCGCGAGTTGCAGTCTGAAATCCAGGAGCGGCTTAAGGTAGAGGAATCATTGCGCAACAGCCATGCGCTCATCCAGCAGCAGCAGCAGTTTTTGTACTCGGTCATTGACAGCAACCCCAACTTAATCTTTGTCAAAGACTGGGACGGGCGCTATCAACTGGTCAATCAGGCAATGGCCGAATTTTTAGACACAGCGGTAGACGACTTGCTGGGCAGGCGCGATGCTGAACTGCATCCCAACAGTGAGGCGACGGCGCGGTTTCTCAGCGAAAATCGCCAGGTCATCACCACCCAACAGCCTTTGTTTCTGCCCGAAGAAAACCTGATCTTGCGGGGGCAAGAGCACTGGCTACAGTGGCAAAAATGCCCCATCCAGTTGCCCGGTTCTGGCACAGTCGGGGTGTTGGGCGTGGGGGTTAATATTACCGCCCGCAAGCAGATTGAGCTGTCGTTGCAGGCCAGCGAACAGCGCTTTGCCTCACTGGCTGAAGTGGCTCCAGTCGGGATCTTTCGCACAGACTATCTAGGCAACTGTGTATATGTCAATGCGCACTGGTGCCAAATTACTGGGCTTAACCCTGAAGAGGCAGCGGGGCAGGGGTGGACGCAAGCGCTGCACCCCGACGATCGCGAGAGGATTGCGTTTGAGTGGTACCAGTCTGCCCAGGAAAATCGTCCATTTAAACTGGAATACCGGTTTCTGCGAGCAGATGGCACCGTCATGTGGGTGTTTGGGCAGTCGTCGGCTGAGCACGATGGCGAAGGCCAACTGGTGGGTTATATCGGCACCATTACCGATATTAGCGATCGCAAACGGTCAGAAGATGCGCTGCGGGCCAGTGAGGCCTACCAGCGGGCCTTAATTCGCTCGTTGCCCGACTTGCTGATGCGGCTTGATTTAGACGGCCGATATTTAGAATTTATTGCGCCGCCAACCTTTCGGGTGATTGGGGACGTCAACAGCATGATTGGGTCTAGCATTCACGACAATCTACCGGCCGATGTCGCCCAAGTGCGGATGGATCTGATGCGACGAGCACTCCAGACGGGAACGATCCAATTTTATGAGCAGGATCTTTCCAGCAATGGCACGGTGCAAATTGAAGAAGTGCGCGTTGTTCCCTGCGGCGAAAAAGAAGCTTTATTGCTGGTGCGAGATATTAGCGATCGCAAACAGGCCGAATTAACGCTGCAAAAAGTGGTGGCTGGCACGGCCGCTGTCACCGGAGAAGACTTCTTTCCGGCCTTAGTGCGGCATATCGCAGAAGCGCTCAATGTTTGTTATGTCCTGGTGACTGAAAAAGTAGGTGAAGAGCTTTGTTCTCTGGGGTTCTGGGCCCATGGCGCTTTGCAACCTTCTATTGCTTATTTACCTGCCCGGACTCCCTGTGAATACACGCTCAAAGACGGTGAATTTCACTGCGAAAGCCTAGTTCAAGACCTGTTTCCTGACAATGTTGCTTTGGTGACAATGCAGGCCGATAGCTACCTAGGCATTGCCCTAAAAGACAGCGTGGGCCGTGCTATTGGCAACCTTTGCATCTTAGATGTAGAGCCCCTTTCTCAGGCAAAACGGGCGACCTCAATCCCACTGCTGCAAGTTTTTGCGGCCCGCGCCGCCGCCGAATTGCAGCGTAAAGCCGCTACCCATGCGCTGCACCAGCTCAATCAAGACCTCGAAGCCAGAGTCGAACAGCGCACCCTTGAACTACAGTCCCGAGAGAGCCAACTACGGGATCTGTTTGATAATGCTACCGATTTGATCCAGAGCATTGATTTTGAAGGAAAAATTTTGTTTGTCAATGCAGCCTGGAAGCGCACCCTAGGCTACAACGATGCCGATCTCGCCACGCTGTCGATCTTTCAGATTATTCATCCCGCTGATTTGGAGCATTGTCAGGTGATTATGCACCATCTGCTTGAGGGGGAGTCGAGTGTCAGGATTGAAACCCGCTTCCTGACAAAGTGTGGGCGGGAAATCAGGGTCGAAGGCAACGTTAACGCTCAGTTGAAGGATGGCCGTCCGGTTGCGACCCGAGGGATTTTTCGTGATATTACAGAGCGCAACCGGGCCGAACAGCAGTTGAGAGCGAGCGAAAAACGCTATGCCACCCTGACGGCAATGGCTCCGGTGGGTATTTTTCGGGCCGATGCCCAGGGTAACTGTGTGTATGTCAACGGGCGCTGGTGTAAGATTGCGGGGCTGTCTCCGGTAGAGGCGGTGGGGATGGGTTGGATTCGCGCCCTCTATCCTCCCGATCGGAAGCGCTATCACGCTGAGTGGCAGCGGGCCAGCCAAGCGGGGGAGCCCTTTAACTTGGAATATCGTTTCCAGCATATGAGTGGGGCTCTGGTCTGGGTGTTTGGCCAGGCGGTGCAAGAGCGTGACCTAGACGGGGTGGTGTCGGGTTATGTGGTGACGGTAACGGATATCAGCGATCGCAAATGTGCTGAAGAAGCGATCGCCCTACAGTTGCGCCGCCAGCAGACCCTAGGGGCAATCACCCA
>DATNOW010000530.1:0-2724 GCA_036703515.1 Chroococcidiopsis sp. | reverse complement strand
GTTGGCTGGAGTTACGCTCGGATTTATCTGTTTTGTCACGGTGTTGCGCCCGCGTCCGGTTGTCTTGGGGGTGGGTGGGGCGATCGCCCTCGGCACAACGGCCGCTTGGTTTAGCGGATTTCGTCCGGCTCCCTTTTCCCCCGATGCTGCGGTCGATTTGCTAGAGCGCGACAACTTCATGTCTCAGCTATCGGGACTAGAGCTCAAGCTGCCGGGGCTGCCCAATTCGACTTGGACAGAGGCGCGCCAGTGGGCTGAGCAAACCCAGCAGTTTGCCGAACGGATCGCCATCCGCGAGCCGACCCTGATCCCCGAATTGCTGGAAACGATGCACACGGTTTTGGATCTATCGGGGCAGGTGGCCGAGGCGCTGCAAGTGATCCGGCAGATCCAAACGCCGACCTATCGCACGCTAGCCCAGCAGCGGCTAGATGCCAGTCGCGATCGCCTCCAGCAGACCTTTAGCCAAATGCAAGCCCTGCAAGACCAAATGGCGATCGCCTCCCTCGATCGCGGCAGCGACGACGCCACCCTGCCCCTCAGCCTGCAAGCCCTGATCGCCGACAACAAAACGATCCTGCAAGCCACACCTACCCCATCAGAAGGGGCATAACCCAAACCGTACACCCTTTTGCCTTGCTTCCTTGCCCCCTTCATTCACGGTATGAACACTATTTTTCGCCACCTTCGCCTCAAATTTCCCCACTGGCTGGCAGTGGGTCTCTGTCTCTCGATTCTTTGGAGCTGTGGCACAGGATTGCCGACGGTAGATTCGACAGAAAGCGCTGAAAAAGTGCTGCTAGAAAACGTTTTGCCCAACATTCAGGTGGAAGATAACCTGGTGTCGGATCAGCTCGCGGCACGCTACAGCGTCGATCAAATTGATGACCCGCTGCCGGCCCTCGACACCTTCCCCCTCTACAGCGCAGAACCCAGCACCGATGCCAATACGGTCTATGTCGAGATTTTTAGCTCTTCCGAAAAGGCCAATGCCGAAAAGCAAGACGAGCGCTGGCTGGTGGATGTGGCCGATGCCTTTAACGCCCAGCAGCCGACTACGGGCACAGGGCAGCCAATTCGGGTGGGGGTGCGGAACGTGCCCTCAGGCTTGGCGGTGCGGATTTTAGCCGAGAACGGGGCCAAACCGGCGGGCTACACCCCCGCCAATGCGCTGTGGCTGCAAATGCTGCGGCAGCAGAGCGTCGGGCTAACCGATGTGGCCGAGTCGCTGGCTCCCAACTACGCGGGGTTTGTGGTGCAAGAATCGGTCTATCAAGAGCTGGGCGGCAACGAAGTCAGCTTTGATAAGTTGCTCGACGCGATTTTGGGCGGACGGCTGAAGGTGGGCTATCCCAACCCCTACGCCAGTTCGACTGCGCTCAATCTGCTCTATACCTTGCTGTGGCGCGGCGCGGGACATGACAAAGACGGGCAGCCCCTAACCGTGGCGGAACTGCAATTACCGCAGATTAGCTCGCTGTTTGAGGCCTTTCAAAAGCAGGTGCTGATCACCACCCGCACCACCCTCGACCTCAAGGAAATTTTCATCCGCGATCCCGACAAGCTGCAAGCTTTTCCGCTGGAATATCAGAGCTATGTCACCCTCAAGCAACTGCCTGGGTTTGAGCAAACGGGCTTCATTCCCTTTGGGGTGCCTCACAATAGCCCCCTTGTTGGGTTTGAGTGGAATACGCCGGCCCAGCAGGAAGCACTGCAAAAATTTGCCGACTTTGCCCTATCGCCCGATATGCAGCAGTTGGCCAAACAGCAGGGGTTTGAAGAAACGGCCTACCTGCGCAGCAAAAACTTCCCGCCGCTGCCGTCAGGGGAGATTTTGACCGAGGCCCAGTCGTTTTGGAAGCAGCGCAAGGATGGCGGGCGCACGGTTTATATGATGGTGGTGATCGACACCAGCGGCTCGATGGAGGGCGATCGCCTGCAATCGGTTAAAGAAGGGCTAAAACTAGCCAGCAAAGATATTAACTCGGGCAACTATGTCGGGCTTGTCACCTTTGGCGATCGCCCCGTGCGGCGACTGCCTTTAGCGGCCTACGACACCTTACAGCAGCAAAAATTACTAGCTGCCGTCGATGATCTGACGGCCGATGGCTCTACCGCCATGTATGACGGGGTGATGGTCGCCCTTTCAGAACTGATGCAACAGCGCAAGACCAACCCCGACGGGCGCTTTTACCTATTGCTGCTGTCAGATGGTGAAACCAATCAAGGTTTTGCCTTTGACCAAATCAAAGACGTCTTGGCCTATAGCGATGTCCGGTTTTATCCGATCGCCTATGGTGAAGTTAACCAGGAAGAATTGCAGGCGATCGCCAGCCTGCGCGAGTCTACAGTGCAGCAAGGCAACCCGGCGAATGTCCAAAATCTGCTCCGGGATTTATTCCAAACGAATTTGTAAATGGTTTTGTTGGGCCGTCTTCTTTGCGGAACATCTGCGGAGTATCTGATGAATTCACTGAATTTGCGTTTGATCAAAACACTGGGGTTGGGCTGGCTGGCCTATGGGCTGTCGGGGGTGGCGATTAGCGTGGCGTTTGCGGCACCGACGGTGACGCTGCTGGTCGATCGCAGCTATTGCCCCGATGCCGAATGGCAGCGGCTGATGTCGCGCTATCAAGCCCTCTATGACGACTACAGCGACAAGACGCTGAATATTAAAACGGTCGTGTTGTTTAGCGAACTGGGAGAAGAAGCACGGACAGTACC
>DATNOW010000529.1:0-13512 GCA_036703515.1 Chroococcidiopsis sp. | reverse complement strand
ACGCGCCACAGTTGCCTTAAAGGGGGGCTCTGATGTTCTGAGTTCCATGAAATCGGCAATGTCCGGTAACTTGATTTACTTATAGTACTTAAAAACAGTAGTACTTAAAAACATCACCTCGCCACCCCATCACCCCCTACGGATTTCAGCGCAACAAAGCAGGGCTGTGCGCATTGAAACAGCCTTTCAACACACACAACCCTGCTGTGCTATTCACGATGCTATCGATGCTATGCAAATTGTTCTCAGAGAGCAAATCGCTCTCTGAGAAGAACCTGTGCGGATTTTAGCCTGGGACTAGACTACAGTGGGGTGATGCTGGCGACTTTGCCCCCCTGTGTATGCACTTGTTGCAGGTAGCTTGATAGCTGCTCATAGGGAATCACAACGGCTTGGTTAATCCGGCGCACCTTGGGATAACCCGGTTTTGACAAACGGGATACTTCAATGCGATACAGCCGTCGGTTGCCAAAGGCCGTCGAGCCGCCAACGGTGCTGTTGGGGGTTTCGCCTTTGAGGGAGGCGCGATAGGCAAAGCCACTGTTTTCCCCAGACGTTGCAATCACGGTGGAGGCTTTATTTTGGGCCAACTCCCGAATTAACCGAGCAGCGCTGCCTGCAATCTGGGCGCGATCGCTATTGGCATATCCCCGATAGAGTTGAAAAATGCGGGTAAACCCGACCGTCTTTTGCCCCGGTTGGGTAGCAAAGCCTCGGTAGTAGGGGACAATGTGGTCGCCAAAGCTGTTTTGGTATTCGGCTGAGTCGATGTAAGCATCAATATCGGCATCGTAGCCTTGGGTCTGATACAAATCGAGGTGATAGGTGACCTCAGATTCGTCATAGGGGGCACGACCTAGTAGATGCTTGTAATTGAGTTCGGTAAAGCGAGTGTGGAAGGTATTGGAAAAAAACTTAGACTTGTACAAATCGGATTTTGCCAACTGTCGCACAAACTCTTGTACGGTAATACCTCGATTGAGCAGCAGCGATTCTAAACCGATGAGTCGTTCAGCTTGCAGGATGTAGTCATTGCCTAACACCTGCCGATAGATCGCCGCAATCACCTGATAGATTTCGTCTGGGGTTGCATTGGGGCGTAGCTCTAGCGGTGCTGTGCTAAATGCAGCGGTGCCGAGCCGGGATGCTGCGGTGGTAATCGCCATCGATTGAGTTCTCCAAAATTTACGTTGAGACTTGTCTTTATGCTTTACGTCAGAGCAATGCCAATCACCTTCTGCCCTTGGCGATTGAGCTGCTGCAACCGGGTTGATAGCTGATCAAAGGGCACAACCACCTCTGCAATACTTTGCCGAATTCTGGGGGCATTGGCAGAGGCAGACTGAATCCACCGAATTCGGTAGCTGTGCCCTCCCCGAAGCCCGCTGGCAGCCCCAGTTAACGCACCCGTCGCGGCGGCCGGATAAATGGGAGAAACCAAATTTTTGGCTAGATTCCAGGTCAGTTGCCCCTTTGCCTGGCTTGGGGTGCGATCGCTACTGGCATAGCCCCGATAAATTTGAAAAATGCGGGTAAACCCAGAGGTGCGCTGCCCGGCAGCGGTCTCAAAGCCGCGATAGTGGGGGACTATCGCATCACCAAAGTTGTTTTGATATTCCAAAGAATCAATGTAGGAATTGATCTCGGCTTCGTAACCCTGGGTTATGTAGAGATCAACGTGGGCAGAAATTTCTGCTTGGTCGTGGGGTGCGCGCCCTAGAAGATGCTTATAGTTCAATTCAATAAAGCGGACTTGGGAATTACGCGAAAAAAACTTCTGCCGATACAGATCAGACTGGGCGATCGCTCGAACAAATTCGCGCACGCTAATCCGATCCTGCCGCAACAGCGATTCCGCATTCGTCAGGCGATCGCGCTCAAACAAATGCTCATTACCCAAAACTTGACGATAGGCGGCCCAGATAACGGCATTGACATCATCATCTGTCTTGACAGCCCGCAGCTCAACCCTCGCCCTCTCTGAAAATGGACGAATTCCCAATCGGCTTGCTTCTTCTAGAATGGCCATAGGTTGATCTCCTAAACGTGAGAATATAACTACAAATTTCTAATCACCCGAGTGGATAAAACTGCAAGGAAAGATTTCTACAGAATAGACAGCGCTGAATTGCTGAATCAAAGAGTGAAGAAAGCGTTTGCGTAATCAGAGAAATGTCACGGTCTCACAAGCAGTAGTGACTCGACCCGTGAGATTAAACCATCTACCGTTGTGTTACGTCACGCTCAACCTGATTACGCAAATGCTAGACGCGTTGCAACGTTCTACGGTTGCAAGTCTGACATCAAGTTTTTTGCGGTGCCAATTTAGACGTTTGACTACACATCCCATCCGGTTAGATTGTCTCAGTCAAACTTTGCTTAAAACAGCATCGAAAAAAACAGAAAACTTGTTAAGGGGGGTAGCAGTCCCATTGGCTAAGAAAACCTGAAATGCTCCAGACTGTTGATCGCTTTTTAATAGAGGCGATCGCAGCGCCACTGACATTCCTTTGGCTAACATACCCCTTAGGATTGCTACCCCTATCTCTATCGGTTACCCCCGATGGGTGCTCAAAGCTTGCAGCACAGATTCAGCATTTGCTGACGGGCGATTAGCCGCGGATTAGCTCAGAGCGTTGATGATGTAGTCGATGTAGGAGTTCGCTTCAACGGCTGGATCTCCTGTCAAGCCATGATTAGCCTTGATGTGCTTGAGGGCTTCGATGTACCAGCTTGGCGATAGCTCAAACGTGCGGTTGATTTCAGCCAAGCCGCTGATCAAGTAGTCATCAATCGGGCCGGTGCCACCGACAACCAACGCATAGGTGACAATCCGCAGATAATAGCCAATATCCCGCACGCACTTAGATTTGCCCGTCGCGCTAGATGCGTAATTTGGGCCTTCCAACTGAGTGGTATAAGGAAACTTCTGATAGACAGCCGCAGCAGCCGACTCAGCCAAGCTCGGTGCCTTTTTGGAAAGCACTTTAGCTGCTTCCAAGCTGACGGCAGCTTGACGGAAGCGACCAAATGCCGCCTGAATTTCCGTGCTACCCAAGTAGCGGCCTTGAGAATCAGCAGCAACCACGGCTTCGGTTAATGGAGTTTTGCTCATTGACGGTTTATCTCCGAATTTCTTTTACAAAAATGAACTGAATAGACATCTCGCAATTTCATCTGGCAATTTATAGATTAGAAGTTGCAAGAAGTCGAGACTACCAGCCCTATAAAGCGCTAGCAGTAAAATCTAGATCGCCGCTAAGCAACCGCTGCCGCTGCGCGATCAAAATAAGTCGCGACTTCGGCCAGCAGGTTGCTGCAATCCCCACGGGTAATGCCATTGGGGTCACCTGCGATCGCCAGCGAAGCTTCCTTCAGCTTTTGGATGCCCACAGCAACAGAAGCTCCTGGAGTGCCCAGGGCCAGATAGGTTTCCCGCAAGCCATTGAGCGCGCGATCTTCCAGAATGCTGGAATCTCCGGTAAAGATGGCATAGCTGACATAGCGGAGAATAATATCGAGATCGCGCACGCAGGCGGCTGCACGGCGATTGGTATAGGCATTTCCGCCGGGTGCAGTCAGTTGCGGCTGTTCAGCAAACAGGGAGCGAGCCGCGTTTGCCACAATGGCAGATGCATTGCCGGAAATACGATTGACAATGTCAACTCGCTTGTTGCCGTCTCTGACCAGACCAAGCAGAGCATCGATCTGAGAATCGCTCAGGTATTCTCCGCGTGCGTCAAACTGGGAAACAACCTTGGAAAAGGCATCCTGCACCATAGGTTTTGATCTCCTAAATGTTGATTAATTGAGGTGAGTCAAGAGCAAAGAAATAAAGAACCTTGCCTTATATTTTTTGGAGTCAATAAATCATCTGCGCAAAAGCTTTTGCTCAGATTAAAACCTGAACTCAAATCCTTTGCCGATATCAGTTGTTGATAGTGAATGCTTATCTTCAGAGCAGCGCTAGGTGCGCGATTACTGTGTGCTGAATAAGCGTTGTCTAGGGAGACTTGAGAGAAAACAGCAACACTTTAGACAAGGCGATTTATTACACAACGTCAATCAGAATCATGATTGCCCAAAAATAGTTAAAGCTCTCTAGCTAAGCTTCTCAGCCAAGGTCGAAAATTCATCTTCCCTGCCCAAAAGCCCCACAAGCTTTTTATACAATGAGAATTATGGGCTTTTTATTACAAAATGTTTAGCACCGTTTGCCGGAGATTAATTTTTGACTAGATCCATTTTTGGTGAGTAGTTTCTGATAGATTTGTTCATCTTAAAAGGTAGAGTAATAATTTGCATGTTCTTTGCTGGTAGGGGGTTTGAGGGATCTGAATGTTTTTCAAGTGATATTAATCTGAGAGCTATTTTTGTTTTCTGAAGTAAGCAATAAAAAGATAAGCCAATGATTTCTGCACTAAACAAACAAGTTTATATAGGAGAGATGTAATCTAAATAGCTAGATTTTTGTTATTTGAGCTACCTTTGCCTGAGAATTGTTTTCAAAACTTAGCAATGAAATCTCAGGTATAGGAAAAATTATAGGAAAAATCATGATGTTGCCATCTACCCACGCCTACTCATGCCTTGGGTTTAGGAATGCACAAAAAGTGGATTGAGTGTTACAAAATCAACTCAATCCACAGATGGTATAGCGTACGTTATTGAATAGAGTTAGCGAGAAGGGCGATCGCCATATAGGGGGCGTAGCACCTGCCAAAACTGCGGTAATTGTTTGATAAACATCAGTGACCCCACAATACAAACAACACCGCCAAGGGCGACCGTATTGGCCGCACCAATCTGGTTGGCTAAAATCCCAGCATAAAGGCTGCCAAAGGGGAGCATTCCCATAAAGCACATGGCATAGAAGCTCATCACCCGGCCGCGTTTATTGTCGTCTACGATGCTTTGGATCAAAGTGTTGCTAGAGGCGGCTTGTAGGATGGTGCTAAACCCAGCGATCGCCATCAGCGGTAGCGACAGGGCAAAGATTTGGCAGCGTGCAAACGCAATTAAACTGATCCCCAGCACCATCGGACTCCAGGCAATCAGCCAGCCTAGACCTAGAATGCTAGTGCGCGTGCTGAGATAGACCCCTGCCGCAAAGGCCCCTAGCCCAGAGGCGGCTGTCAGAAAACCTAACGTGGTGGCATCGCCCTGAAACACCTCAACGGCAAACACCGGCAGCAGGGTTAAGTAAGGCATACCCATCAGGCTCATTACAGCGAGCAGCAGTAAAATTGAGCGGATCGGTAAAGAACGACGAACATAATCAAAGCCCTCTTTCAACGGTTTCCAGAAATGATTGGAAGTAGTCAGGGGTGGCTTGGGCTGGAGGGTCATCATGAGCAGCATAAAGGTGACGATTACGTAGCTGACGGTATCGATCAAAAAACAGCTGCCTGCCCCAACCGTGGCGATTAAAAGACCTGCGATCGCCGGGCCAATTAATCGCGCTCCATTAATTAATGACGCATTTAGTGCGATCGCATTCGTTAGATCGGCACGACTTTCGAGCATGTCAATCACAAACGATTGGCGGACGGGAACATCTAATCCGCGCAGTAGTCCTGAGAGCGTGCTGAGTGTGATCAATAAAATGACGTTGAGTTGGTTGAGCTCGTACAGTATCGTCAATATAAAAGACAGCACCATACCAATCACTTGCACCCAGATCAGCAAGTGGTAGCGATTCCAGCGATCGGCCAACACTCCAGACAAAGGGGCCAATACAAACGTGGGCAGTTGTCCTAAAAAGCTGGCTAACCCCAATAAAAATGCCGAACCGGTGAGTTGATAAATCAGCCAGGCGATCGCCACTTGGGTCATAAACGTGCCAATCATCGACAGGCTCTGGCCGATAAAAAATAATCGATAGTTGCGCGATCGCAATGCAGTCAGGTTAATCGGCAGTTTCAGCCTCGGGATAGAGTTCATCGATAGCGCAACGAGAATATTGTTTTAGGGTAAATGTGAACAGGCAAACGTGTGAACAGGCAAAAAAAGAGATACGAGATGCTCGTATCCCTTGCTGAAAACACTGGAAGCATGAAAATCAAGTCTTCTGGTAGCCGGGATGCCATTCTAGCCACTTATATTCTAGAAATCGAGCGGCAGAGTCAGCCAATTTACCCAGCAGGGCATACAAAATCACACAGAGCATCACCACATCGGTGCGCAAAAACTCTCGGGCCTCAGTGGCCAAGAACCCAATCCCAGAGTCGGCAGCGACTGTTTCCGCCACAATGATCGTCACCCATGTGATCCCCAGAGAATGGCGAAACCCGATCAAAATTGATGACAGCGCCCCTGGCAAAATCACTTGCCAAAATAAATTCCAGGATCGCAATCCGTAGACTTTAGCCACTTCAATCAGCTCTGGATCAATATTCCGTACCCCGTGGAAGGTATTCATATAAATTGGGAAAAAGACGCCGATCGCTACGAGAAACAGTTTAGATTCTTCATGAATGCCAAACCATAAAATTGCCAGTGGCACCATGGCTAGATTTGGGACATTGCGCAGCATTTGCATGGAGGCATCCAAATACTCTTCTGCACTGGGCAACAGACCATTTAATAACCCTAGCAGGAAGCCAAATCCACCACCGACTAAAAATCCCACCACAGCGCGCCCTGTGCTGACGGCCATATGGTGTAGCAGTTCACCACTGGCGATCAGGTCTGTTGCGGCGCTAATGACGGCACTGGGGGCAGGCATCAACTCTACACGCAACAGCCCGAGACGAGCGAGAAGTTCCCACGCAATTAAGACGGCAACGGGTACAAGCCAAGGTTTAATGCGCCGAAACCACCGTTGGCTAGTCAGTTGACGAATATGTTGAGTAAGTTGAAAAACAGGATGTTTTGCGACGGTCATTGGCTCTGGATGCAAGTGGGGTTAGGGTCAAAAGAGTAGAGTCAAACGGTTGGAAATAGAAATTAAACAAGGTAGCCCAACGAAGCCTACTTCCGATAAACCCATTCATCAAAGGGAAATTCGGATTTAACGATCTGTTCGGCAATCAAAAATTGCTGGGTCTTGCGCAGGCGTTCTACTCCATCCGGTGGCAATGGTTGATCGGGGTAGAGGCTAATCGGAGATGTAAACTCAGACACATCCAGCGGCTGATTGTTGATGGTGCTGACAAATTGGTAGTAAGCCTGGGGTTGCGCTTTAATTTCTGCCGTGGCGCGGGCAATCACTTCATACCACTTTTGAATAAAGTCAGGATGGGCGGCCAAAAATTCTTCGCGGATGGAGGTGACGTTAGAGCCAACTAAATCGTCATGGTTAGCGGCTTCATCGATGACCGTATAGCCTTGGGATTTGAGCCGGAAGGCCAGCGCCCCGGTGGCTGCATAAGCGTCGATGTCACCCCGCGCTAGCGCAGCTTCGCCTTCGCTGTTGGTCAAGTTGACGATTTTAACTTTTCCCGTCAGACCGGCTTCTTCCAGTAGACCGACGACATAGCGATGGGGAATGGCCCCGACGCGAACACCGATGGTTTTGCCCTCTAAGTCTTGAACCGACTGGATGCCCCCTTCTTTGCGGGGAACCAAATAAACGTTGATGCCGCTTTGGTTGATGTTAATCAGGCGGGTGCGTAATCCGTTGGTTTTGCCGACGATGGCGGGGGTGTCGCCATTCATTGACAGATCGACTTCTCCGGCCGCTACGGCTTCATTCACGCCAGGGCCGCTGTCAAACCCATAAAATTCGACATCGGTGATGCCCACTTCTTTGAGTTCGTCGTCTAGGTATCCCTGCTGTTCCGCCCAGCCGATAGGGCCGATGGGCAGGTTGCCGCCATCGGCAGCGGTGAATCCAATGCGCACGACCACTTCTTCTGTCGCGGCCGGACTGCCTTGGGCACCGCTTGCGCCTGCTTCGGGAGCGGTTGCCGTAGGGCTTGAGCATCCAGTAACTAAGACAGCGATCGCGGCGATCGCCCCCGATAGGCGAGGAGTCATCCAGGGAAATGAATGCGTAACTGCGACCATAATTTCTCAATCCTTCTCTGATGCAGTGATTTGTTGTGAATACGTCTTTTGCAATGATTTGCAATGAATAGTGGCGAGGCGAAGAGTGGCAAATAGTAGTGACTCGCTGTGAATCACGATTAAATACAGGGCGATCGCCTAGTTCATGCGAGCGTTGAGTTCTTCGAGATGGCGATGGGTGTAATACGAAGTATCGAGAGCTGCGCCAGGGGTTTGGCCCTTGCCCCAGCCAACAATTTTGCGATAGCTCCCCAGTAACCCCGATGCAATCAGTTCCGTTTCATCAACGGCGATCGCTTGCTCCGCATCGTGGGCCACATAAAGAGCATCGACCGGACAGTAGACCTCACACATAAAGCAGGTCTGACAGTCACTCTGGCGAGCAATAACCGGCGGGGCATTGGGTACAGCATCAAACACATTGGTAGGGCAAACGCTGACACAGCGATCGCAACCAATACAGCGAGACGCACTAACCAGTTCAATCACAGCGTCACCACCTCCCGTGGCTGAAGTAACAGATTTGCTGTCAAGCCCTCGGGCTTGACCCAGACGGAGTCGAAGCCACCGCAGTTGAGCCGATGGGCCTGAGCGCTATCGACTTGGGGATAGTCTGAGCGCTTGTGCATCCCGCGCGATTCTTGTCGCTTCAGCGCCGTGGCATACATCCAACGGGCTGTCGCCAGCATGGACAGAGCTTCATAGCCCCGCACGCGCTCTGCTTCAGGCAGGGCCAAGTCGCGCACCTCATGCCACAGCGCATCGAGACGCTGGAGCGACGATGTCAGCGTGTCTGCATCGCGAAACAGATTGCGATCGTAAGGGTGCACCTCGGCCTGCACCGCCTTAATCAGCCGATCGGGCTGGAGCACTGCGGCAGTTTGGGCAGTTTGGGCAGTTTGGGCCGCCTGATCAAGCCGAGACGCCCCGACCCGATAGAGTTTGCGGCTGTTTGCATGGAACCCAAGCGATCGCGCAAAAGTAGCTGCTGCCTGCCCCGACCACACCCCCGACGAAAATGCCCAGGCCACATTCAAACTGCCGCCGCCCGACACCCCACCGCAGATTAGCTCGCGACTGGCCGCATCGCCTGCTACAAAGAGTCCAGGCGTGGAGGTGGCGCAGGTGCTATCCACCACCCGAATGCCGCCTGTCCCGCGGACGGTGCCTTCTAAGCGCAGCGTGATGGCAAAGCGTTCGGCAAAAGGATTAATGCCCGCCCGATCAAACGGTAAGAAGAAGTTGGGCTGTGCCGTTCGCATCATCGCCTGGGTGGTGTCATCGGCGGTCAACTGAGCGTAGACCGGCTGAGACAACAGGGCCCGGGCAATCAAGGGGCGTCCCTTGCCAGCATTGGCCCCCTCAACTGGGGTGCCGTCTTCGTAGGTAAAGCTGGCCCAGCGATAAAAAGCATTTTTGGTGACTGAGGCAAAGGTGGGCACAATGCCATATACATTCGAGAATTCCATCCCCGAAAGGTCGGCCCCTGTTTCAGCAGCCATGCGATAGCCATCGCCGGTTAGGACATTACAGCCCAACGCTTTGCTCAAAAATGCGCAGCCCCCCGAGGCCATCACCACAGCCCCAGCCCGCACTTGCCACGATTTCCCGGTTTGCCGCTGGAGCCCAAGCGCCCCAGCAACAGTGCCATCGGCGGTGACGAGTAGCTCTAGAGCTGGGCTGTGGTCTAAAATCTGCACCCCCACCCTGCGGATTTGCTGGCGCATCCGCCGCATATATTCTGGCCCTTGCAGCGATCGCCGATAGATCTGCCCATTTTCATCTTGTGGAAAGGGATAACCCCAATCTTCTAAATGATGGATGCAGGCATAGGTTTGTTCTAACACTCGGCTCATCCACTGGCGATCGCACAGCTCGCCACCCAGGGCCAGCCGCTTGGCGATCGCCGCTTCCCGCCGCTCTGTATCAGGGGGAACGTACCAGACCGTGTTACCCGAGGGCGCAGCCGCCCCGCTGGCTCCACAATAGCCCTTATCGACCAACGCCACCCGAGCTCCACAGGTGGCGGCACTCCAGGCCGCCCAGGTGGCGGCCGGCCCGCCCCCAATCACCAAGACATCAACATCAATCTGTTCATCTGCCCAATCAGGCGGGGCTGGGGCAAATGCACGCTGACTGCTATTCATTACTATTCTTACGGTTCATTAATTCTTACGGTTCACTTCTTACGGTTCATTCTTCTTGCTGTCCATTACTGCTGTGCAGTAATGCAGTAAAGCGCTCATGCTCCGATCCAGGCATTGGCTAACACTCCCGGTATAGCGGTCGCCTCTCGCTCAGGTTCCACAGCCTGCCGTTGCATCACCCGATCTAGCACCGTTTTGGCGATCGCATTAAACGCCCCACTGTTGGGGTTGCGCGGGCGCGGCAAATCCACCGCTACCTCTAAGGCGATCGCCCCCTGCTCAATCACCACAATCCGGTCAGCCAGCAGCACGGCCTCTGGAATATCGTGGGTGACTAAAACAGCCGTAAACCGCTGCGTTTGCCAAAGCTGCTCCACCAATTGCTGCATCTCCAGTCGCGTTAAAGCATCCAGGGCCGACAGCGGTTCATCGAGCAACAGCAACGAGGGTTCACTAGCCAGCGCTCGCGCCAGCGACACCCGCTGCCGCTGCCCGCCCGACAAAAACGAGGGATAGTCGTTGGGCTTATCTGCGAGCCCAACTTGGCGCAGCACCCTTTCTGCCTGCTTACGCCAGTCTGTGCGCTTGAGTACCCCCATGCCCACATTGTCGATGACGCGCCGCCACGGCAGCAGCCGGGGCGTTTGGAACATCACCCGCGTAGTTGGTTCGAGTTTTTGGAGAGGCTTGCCATTGAGCCATAGCTGTCCGTCGCTGGGTTGCTCTAATCCGGCCAGCAGTCGTAATAGTGTGCTCTTGCCACAGCCGCTGTGCCCCACAATCGCCAAAAACTCCCCCGGCATCACATCCAGAGAAATATCATCTAACACCCGGTTGCTTCCATAGAGCTTAGAGAGTCCTTGGGCACGAAGATGGGTGTTTTGTAAATGCCGCATATCAACACGCTCCTTTGACTGAGAAATCCTGACCAATCCTTAGAAATCTGGAGAAAGCTAGGACGGCTGAGTGGGTCGCCGCGATTGCATCCTGGAACAGGTTTCCAAATTTGCCTTAATCTACGGTAAATTGGTCGATATACCGTAGTATTGAATGAAGAGAGTATTGCACAGCTAATTTGAAAAGACAAGTCAAAAAGATAGGCAAAACGCAATTTGATAGCTGTAAATTTCAGCTAAAAGTATTTCAAAATACTTTTCATTCAGAATCACGTAGTTAATAGACAGAAATTTGCGCTGCCAGCGTGACTGAAATGCATCATTGATGCTTAAATACTAAAAATCTATCGACTTACCGTAGATTTGATTGTGATAGATCCCACTTGAGATTTCCTTCAGACCAAGTGCATTCAAGCCAAGGATTGTTTATATGCCTAGAACTGCTTCAACCATGCTGCCCCTTGGGACAACAGCACCCGACTTTGCTCTACCCGACGTTGTCACCGGAGCGACGGTTTCTCTCGATACATTCCGCCAGTCCCAAGCCTTGCTGGTGATTTTTGCTAGCCCGCACTGCCCCTTTGTGCAGCATGTCAAATATGCGATCGCCCAACTGAGTCAAGACTTTGCCCGTCCAGATCTGGCAATCGTAGGGATTAGCTCTAACGACGTCGTGCAATATCCCGATGATGCTCCTGACAAGCTCAGAGCTTTTGCCCAAGATTTAGATTTGTCATTTCCCTTCCTGTTTGACGACAGCCAAGCCGTAGCCAAGGCCTATCAGGCCGCCTGTACGCCCGACTTCTTCCTATTCGATCGCGATCGCCAACTAGTCTATCGAGGTCAACTTGATGATAGCCGCCCCGGTAACAGCATTCCGGTATCGGGGCATGATTTGCGGCAGGCCATTCTGGCTGTTTTAGCCAACCAGCCCGTGCCGGTTGAGCAAAAGCCCAGCATTGGCTGCAACATTAAGTGGAAACCCGGCAACGAGCCCATTTACTATGGGACTGTTGCGGTTGGTGCTGTGCCCTAACTATGCCCTGGCTATGCATAACTAAATACACAGCTAAGGATGGATAGCGATCGCAACTGTCTATACTGCCCCTCAATGAGTGGGTACATTTTGCGCTTCAAGCCAAGCTAATAATCGTTGAGGGCTATTCTTTATAAGGCTCTCAGCGATTATTAGTCCTAGATTTTTTCGTTTGATTGTTCCGTTATTCGTTGTCTCTCACACCTGATCTGTCTCTTACCTCTGCTCTAACGCTCTTACACCTCATCTTCTAATGTCAAATAATAATGTCAAATAAAACCATCGGACTTGATCCATCCCTCTACGATTACCTGCTATCTGTTTCTCTTCGAGAACCAGATATTCTCTTTCGACTGCGACAAGAAACTTCCCAGCATCCCAGAGCTAGCATGCAAATCGCCCCTGAACAGGGCCAATTTATGGCGCTGCTTGTCCAGTTAATTGGGGCTACTAAAATCCTAGAAGTAGGTGTCTTTACGGGATATAGCAGCCTTGCTGTCGCCCTTGCGCTACCACCACAGGGCACAATTGTTGCTTGTGATATCAGTGAAGAGTTTACATCTGTTGCGCGTCGATATTGGCAAGATTCTGGTGTAGCCCACAAAATTGATTTACGCCTTGCCCCTGCCCTATTAACCCTTGATCAATTGATTGCGGATGGGCAGTCTAATACGTTTGACTTCGCATTTATTGATGCAGATAAGGAAAATTATCTGCACTATTACGAGCGTGTTTTGCAACTTGTGCGGCCAGGCGGGCTAATTGCTATTGACAACGTTTTATGGTCAGGACGGGTGGCGCAGCCAGATCTTCACGATGCAGATACTTCTAGCTTACGTGAGCTCAACCAGCTGTTACATCGCGATCAGCGTATTGTCTTGAGTCTTGTCCCCATAGCCGATGGATTAACCCTAGCGCTGAAACGCGGCTAGTGAATTTTAGATTAGGCTATCTCCCTTATGTATGGCTCCTGTAGGTTGACGGATTTGAGCCAAGGCTGAGAATAGAAAAACAGCTGTCGATACTGGCTTTTCGGGTGGGGCAGCGATCGCGTTTTCTGACAGAAAAAAGGGTCAAGTGCCGCGATCGCAGTACACCACAGATAAACGAGTCAGCAATAACGGCTGCGGTTCAAACTGCAAACGATGAGTTGTGCTGTTTGCCAGGATTATTCAGAATCAATTGAGTGTCTAGTGCCCAGCAACTTTGTCTTTAAAGACTTTGCCGGCGGAGAAAGCAGGCACTTTTGTAGCAGGAATTTGTATCGTTTTGCCTGTCTGCGGGTTGCGACCTTCGCGGGCTGCTCGATCCCTCACTTCAAAGGTGCCAAAGCCGACCAGGGTAACTTTTTCCCCCGATACTAATGTTTCCATGATGGTATCGACCATGGCGCTGACGATTGCGTCTGCCTCTTTTTTGGTGA
>DATNOW010000528.1:0-2128 GCA_036703515.1 Chroococcidiopsis sp. | reverse complement strand
TCACCGGGCAGCCCAGGCCAAGCTGACACGGGCAGGCGAGCGCTTTTTGCCCCGCGCCCGCAAGATTTGCCAGGAGTGGATGAACGCCAAAGATGAACTGTCGCAACTGCTGGCTGGAAAGCAGCCAGAACTCTGTGTGGCCGCGATCCACTCTGTTTGTGCCCACTATTTGCCGCCTGTTTTGCAGCAGTTTTGCCACGACTATCCAGAGGTGCAGCTCAGGGTGACGGCATTGGGGAGCGATCGCGCCCTCAAGGTTTTAAAAGACGGCCTGGTGGATGTGGCTATTGTGATGAACAATCGCTTTTTGACCGCCAACTCAGAAATGGTCGTCGATGTGATCTACGACGAACCGATCGAGGTGCTGATGGCGGCCGATCATCCCCTAGCGGGCTGTGATGAGATCTCGTGGTTAGACTTGGCTAAAGCCCCGCAGGTTGTCTTCAAAGACGGCTATGGCATGCAGCGCCTTGTCCAAGAGCAGTTTCAGCGGCAGGGTATGACCTTCAACCCCGTCATGGAACTCAACACCCTCGATGCCTTTCGGGGCATTGTCCGGCAGGGGCAATCGGTGGCGCTGCTGCCCCAGTCGGCCCTACAAGATGCCCGCCACGACCCCACCTTGACCATCCGCCCGACGGCGGCACCGATCCTGGTGCGCCAGGTGGTATTGGTCACCACCCACGATCGCCTCGATATTCCACCCATCCGCCATTTTCGAACGCTGGTGCAGCAGTTGAGCCCAAACCTGCCAGCGCATCTACTGCCGACCTCCCTTTGCCTCAGTGAAGATCTGCCGTAAACCTGACCAGCAGCAGCCTTCTACTCAAACTGCTGAAAATGGTCTACAGTAACTCTCTCAGGGCTTTGCTTGGGCTGGATGCTGTCCTAGTGCTAGTGCTTGCTTTGCCGCCATGTCATGCTGATATTTCCTCCCTGATATCTCCTCCCATTGATGCTGACTTGCTAATTCTTACCGCTTGCTAATTCCTACCTATTGATTGGGCCGATTTCTAATGAGTGATGCGTTTCGCGAACTGCTCCGCAAAGTGGGGAGTGGCAGTCATACCAGCAAAGACCTGAGCCGCGATGAGGCGGCGGCAGCGATGCGGATGATGCTGCATCAAGAGGCAACCCCAGCTCAAATTGGGGCATTTCTGATTTCCCATCGCATCAAACGCCCTACCAGTGCCGAATTAGGCGGGATGCTCGATGCCTATGAAGAGCTTGGCCCTGCCCTCCAACCCATCGCTGCCGACTATCCGGTGATGGTGTTGGGGGTGCCCTATGACGGGCGATCGCGCACGGCCCCGGTCACCCATCTGACGGCGCTGATGCTATCGGCTGTAGGCTGCCCCGTGATTTTGCACGGCGGGCGGCGGATGTCGACCAAATATGGCATTCCCTTAGTCGAGCTGTGGCAAGGCTGCGGCGTCGACTGGACGGGGCTAGATCTGGCGCAGGTGCAGCAGGTGTTTGCCACAACAGGGCTAGGGTTTGTGTATTTACCCAACCATTTTCCGTTGGCGGAAGGATTGGTAGAATACCGCGACCAGATCGGCAAGCGCCCTCCCTTGGCCACCTTAGAGCTGATGTGGGTGCCCTATGCCGGGGAAGCGACGGTGGTTTCGGGATTTGTGCATCCGCCGACAGAAGATTTGATCCAGCAAGCGCTGGCGCTCAAGGGCAGCTATCGGATTATTACCGTTAAGGGGCTTGAGGGCAGTTGCGATTTGCCCCGCAGCCGCACCAGCATTATTGGCATCTGGCGATCGCGCCCAAGTGGCCCCGAGGATAACCTCCAAGATCTGCCTACAGAACGGCTGCTGCTGCACCCCCGCGACTATGGCATGGCCCACGACGAAGTTCCGCTAGAGTCGGAGCCGCAGCTATTGACCCAGCTCAATGACGTGATCCGCGGTGTGCCCAGCCAACTGCTAGAGTCGGCCGTGTGGAATGGTGGGTTTTATCTCTACTGTGCTGGGGTGTGCCCCGACCTAGAGAGCGGGTTTGCCAAAGCCCGCGACCTGTTGACCCAAGGGCAGGTGGCCGCCCAGCTAGCCGCTGTGCAGCAGGCAGTGAATACCTACCAGACGGAATCACGAGCGGAGGGCGATCGCTTTCAACC
>DATNOW010000527.1:0-2665 GCA_036703515.1 Chroococcidiopsis sp. | reverse complement strand
GGGCGATCGCGCCTTGATTTTCACCCAGTTTGCGGAGTGGGGCAAACTGCTCAAACGCTACCTCGAACAGCAGTTTAGCCGTGAGGTGCTGTACCTCTATGGCGGCACTTCCCAAAAGCAGCGCGAAGCCATGATCGATCGTTTCCAGAACGATCCCCAAGCGCCTCGCGTGTTTATTTTGTCGCTCAAGGCCGGGGGTGTGGGTCTCAACTTGACCCGCGCCAACCATGTGTTTCACTTTGATCGTTGGTGGAACCCGGCGGTGGAAAACCAGGCCACGGATCGCTTTTTTCGGATTGGGCAAACCCGCAATGTGCAGGTGCATAAGTTTGTCTGCACCGGCACCCTTGAGGAACGCATCCATGAACTGATCGAAAGCAAGAAGGCGCTGTCGGAACAGGTGGTGGGGGCGGGCGAAAACTGGCTGACTGAGCTAGACAGTGACCAGTTGCGATCGCTCTTGCTGCTCGATCGGGCGGCGGTGATTGATGATGGGGAGTGAATGGGAGAGTGTGTGGGAGGGAGGGATAACGGGAGAGTGGGATAACGAGAGAGTGGGAGTGGTTCGGCACTTCGAGAATGCTCAGTGACCTCAGGTTCACCAGCCGGTTAGGGGCGATCGCGGACTTTGGGGCGTTTGGGGTGCGGGTCTGGGGTGGGGTCTGTCGGGTTGTTTGGGGGCGCATCTCGCCGACGTAAATCTTGCAGGCGTTTACCTAGATGCCGCAGTTTGGCTAGGCGTGAGGGGCGATCGGTGCGGACTTCGCCCATGCCCATGGCCTCGCCGACGGTGACATTCAGCTGATCGCCGATCAGCAGCACGAGTGAGCTGAGGTAGAGCCACAGCATCAGCACGATCACGGCACCGACGGCCCCATAGGCGCGGTTGTAATCGGCAAAATTGGCGACGTAGAGGCGAAACAGGTTGGAGATCACCGCCCAGAAAATGGCGGCTAGCATCGCTCCGGGCATAATGGGCTTGCCGGGTGTCCAGCAACTGGGGCCAAACCGATAGATAAAGGCAAAGGCAGAGGAGACAATGCCCAGCGCCACCGGCATCGTCAGCAATCGCCATAGGGCCAGCATGCCCGGTGCCAACGCCACGCTTTCGCGGGCCAGGCGGTGGATGGCCCAGTCGCCCACAAACACCAGCGCCGAGGCCGAAATCAGCAGCACGATGGTGCCTATTGTGAGCCCGAGGGCAATGATCCGGGCTTTCCAAAAGGGGCGGCGGTGCTTGGGTGGAATTTGGTGGATCTGGTCGAGGGCGGTCATGGCGGCCCCCATGGTGCCCGATGTGGCCCAGAGGGCGATCGCAAAACTCACCGAAAACAGGCCAGAGTTGCGCCCAGAGCTAATTTCATCCGCAAAGTCTTCGATCAGCGTCAGCGCTTCGGTGGGGGCAATCTCGCTGAGTCGGCTGGCCAGCTTGCGAAAGGTGTATTGGAGTGGCTGAAACAAGCCAATTGCCGTCAGCACCGACAGAATCGCCGGAAACAGCCCCAGCATCGCGTTGTAGGCCATTTCGGAGGCCAACCCTGGCAATCGCTGTTGCCCAACAGAAGCCACCGTCTTGCGAATGGTCGCTGGCGTAATGTGCCGGAAAAATCGGAAGAATCGAGCTGAAACCATTGCCTTAGTGTCAGGTGAATAACTCCCTGCCCCACTGTGACAGATTCGGGCGGCGATCGCTACTGACTCAAACTAGATCTTGCGGTTCTCCGTTCCATTCTGGGTTGCCTTAACCCGGGCTTAGCGCCATCGCCCCTGGCTACACGATAGACTCAAAAACGATGTTCTCGCCAACGTATCGCGACGTTAAGCACCGTCATGACCAATCGCCTTGCCCAGGCGCAAAGCCTCTATCTGCGCAAACATGCCGAAAACCCGATCGACTGGTTTCCCTGGGGAGAGGAGGCGATCGCCCAAGCCCGCCGCGACAACAAGCCGATTTTTTTGTCGATTGGCTACTCTAGCTGCCACTGGTGCACGGTGATGGAGGGGGAAGCGTTCTCGGATCTGGCGATCGCGGAGTACATGAACGCCCACTTTTTGCCGATTAAGGTCGATCGCGAAGAGCGCCCCGATATCGACAGCATCTACATGCAGGCCCTGCAGCTGATGACCGGGCAGGGGGGCTGGCCGCTGAATGTATTTCTGTCGCCCGATGATCTGGTGCCCTTCTATGGCGGCACTTACTTTCCGGTGGCTCCCAAATATGGGCGGCCCGGCTTCTTGCAGGTGCTCCAGACCCTGCGCCGCTTTTATGACACCGAAGCCGTTAAAGTGCAATCGGTCAAAGACGAGATTTTGAGCCGCATCCAGCAGTCGGCTAGCCTGCAAGAGTCGGCGGATCTGAGCCGTGATCTGCTGCAAAAAGGATTAGACTACAGCGCTGGCATTTTGTCGAGCCGGGGTACGGGGCCAAACTTTCCGATGATCCCCTACGCGGAGGCGGCCCTGCGGGGGCTGCGGTTCCACACCCCTGCGTCGCGCTACAATCCGGCTGAACTGTGCCAGCATCGGGGTCTAGACCTAGCGCTGGGCGGCATTTTCGACCATGTGGGCGGCGGCTTCCATCGCTACACGGTGGATGGCACTTGGACGGTGCCCCACTTTGAAAAAATGCTCTATGACAATGGGCAAATTGTCGAATATCTGACCA
>DATNOW010000526.1:0-7573 GCA_036703515.1 Chroococcidiopsis sp. | reverse complement strand
GTTCGGATTGAGCTACTCACCGGGCAAAATGAGCTGCGTTCTGGCATGAATGTTGACATGACCTTCTTGGGGGATGAGCTGCCCAACGCGGTCGTTGTGCCCACGGTGGCGATCGTCACCCAAAACGGGGAATCGGGGGTGCTGGTGCCCGACGATCGCGGCAATCCGATCTTCCAAGCGGTGACGCTGGGTAATGCGGTCGGCAATCAAACCCAGGTGCTCGAAGGGGTGAAACCAGGCGATCGCGTCTTTGTGGATATTCCCGAAAATTCGGAGTGGGGCAAGCCGCAAGATCAGCAAGGTGAATCTTAGGATCGTGGATTAAATAATTCCCATCAGTCCAGTCAGTCCAGTGCTCTGTAGGGGCGCACCGCTGTGCGCCCTAATCCCAGAATTTCAGGTTACTGAATCGACAATTCTTAGGTAATGCGGTACTTCCCGCGCCAAACGTCTCAGCAGGTAAATCATGGATCTGATCGAAAGCGTCAAGATGGCGGTTAAAACGCTGACAGCCAACAAAATGCGCAGCAGCCTGACGATGCTGGGGATCATTATTGGCAATGCGTCGGTGATCACGATGGTGGGCGTGGGGCAGGGGGCCCAGCGCTACGCCTCTGAGCAGTTTGAGTCGCTCGGGCCAAACGTGCTGTTTGTGATTCCGGGGAGCGATAGCGCCCGCAGCCGCACCTTTGATTTGCCCCGCACGCTCACCCTCGAAGATGCCGAGGCGATCGCCACCCAGGTGCCCACAGTAACGGCGGTCGCCCCACAGCTCCAAACCCAGCAAAGCATCACCTTTCGCAACCGCAAAACCGATGGTTTAGTGCTAGGCACCACGCCCGACTTTACAACCGTCCGCAGCTTTGACGTTGATCAGGGACGTTTTTTTACCGATCTCGACGTGCAGCGCAATAACCGAGTGGTGGCCTTGGGCTCAGAGCTCGCCAAAAAGCTGTTTGGTGCTTCTAACCCGATCGGACAGCAGATCCGGATCAAAAACGTCAGCTTTGAGGTGATTGCGGTCATGGCTCCCAAGGGGGCCTTTCTGGGCAATAACCAAGACGATGTGGCCATGATTCCGCTCACCACGATGTCGAGCCGCATCACCGGCAACACCTCGCCCTATGGCACCCAAGTTAGCGTGATTTCGATTTCGGCCCGCGATGAAGCGGTCGTCAATGCCGCCCAGTTTCAGATCACCAACCTGCTGCGGCGTCGCCATCAAATCATCGATGAAAACGACTTTGTTGTCCGCACCCAAAAAGATGCCCTAACAGTGGTCGGCAATGTCACCGGAGCGCTGACCATTATGCTGGCGGCGATCGCAGGCATTTCTCTGTTTGTCGGCGGCATCGGCATCATGAATATCATGCTCGTCTCAGTGCGCGAGCGCACCCAGGAAATCGGTCTGCGTAAGGCGATCGGGGCTTCCCAGCAGGATATTTTGGTGCAATTTATCATCGAAGCGATCATCTTAGCGGCCCTTGGCGGCCTGGTCGGTACGGTGATCGGCGTCGGCGGGATTACGCTGATTTCTGCCGTAACGCCCCTCAAAGCCGGTGTATCTTCTACTGCTGTGATCATCGCTGTCGGCGTCTCGGGAGGAATTGGGCTATTCTTTGGCGTTTTCCCAGCCCGTCAAGCCGCCCGCCTCGACCCGATTGTGGCCCTCCGCAGCGCCTAGGGTGCTGCTGCTACCCATCTGCCTACCCATCTGCGCCCTGTTACTCCCCCTCCCCCTATGACTCAGCCCATCATCCGCCTTGAACATATTTTCAAACTCTATGGCTCTGGCAATACCGAGGTTCACGCCCTAGAGGATGTCAATTTGCTGGTCGAAGCGGGGGAATATTGCGCCATCATGGGGCCCTCCGGTTCAGGGAAATCGACGGCAATGAATGTGATCGGCTGTCTCGATCGCCCTACATCCGGCAGCTACTACCTCGATGGCGTCGATGTGGCGGTGCTGGCCGATAGCGAACTGGCCCATATCCGCAACCGCAAGATTGGTTTTGTCTTCCAGCAGTTCCACCTCTTACCCCAGCTCACGGCCATGGAAAATGTCATGCTGCCGATGGTCTACGCGGGTATCCCGTTTAACGAACGCCGCGATCGCGCCGCCGAAGCGCTGACGCGAGTGGGCCTAGCCAATCGCCTCAACAATCGCCCCAATCAGCTCTCGGGTGGGCAGCAGCAGCGGGTGGCGATCGCCCGCGCCATTGTCAATCGCCCCGTGCTGCTGCTGGCCGATGAGCCGACGGGTGCCCTCGACTCGCACACCACCCAAGAGGTGATGGCGATTTTTGCCGAACTCAACACCAGCGGCATTACAGTGGTTATGGTCACCCACGAACCCGAAGTCGCCCGCCTAACCCGCCGCGTTGTCTGGTTCCGCGATGGTAAGGTGATTCACCCCTACCTGTCGCCGAGCGACCTGGCCCAAGCCACGGCGATCGCCCCCTAACCCCAACCGCTATGCCCGCCGCGATTAAAAATTTAGGCCCAATCACCATCACCGGCAAACTCTACCGCAGTGACAAACAAAACTGCAATATTAGCGCCATTGAGGCCGTGCATGATCGCCTGATCGTGGGCTCTGACGAGGGCAGCACTATTAAAGTGCTCAAAAGTAAGGGCAGCGGCTACAAGCTAGAGCACACCATCGCCCTCAACGAAGCGGGGGAGATTGATATCGAGGGCATTGCCTGCGAAGCCGACACCGTCTATGTGATCGGTTCCCATGCCTATAAGCGACCGCAAATCGACCCCGCCCAGCCCTATGCAGACAACCGCCAAACAATCGCCACCATCTTGTTAGAACCGCAGCGCGATCAGCTATTTTGCTTCCCGCTTGGCGATCGCCCCCAAATTCAGCGCACCAGTCTGCGTTCTGTGATCGAGAGCAACCCGATATTGCAGCCCTTTAGCCGCATCCCCAGCAAGGAAAATGGGGTCGATATTGAGGGCCTTGCGGTACGCCAAGGGCAACTCTACATTGGCTTTCGGGGGCCAGTGCTGCGCGATAACTGGGTGCCTGTCTTAACCTGCAAATTTGCCAATCCCGTCGTCCACAGCGAGCTTCTGTTTATCAATTTGGCCGGGCGCGGTGTCCGCGATCTGGCGCGGGTTGGCGATGGTTTTCTAGTCCTGGCCGGCCCCGCTGGGGATGGCCCCGGTTCCTACCAGCTCTATTTTTGGGATGGTCAAGACTGTCTGCCGGGTCAGCGCAACTCGGAACCCACGGGGCAAATCACACTGCTAGGAGACATTCCCGTTGATGCTAACCTCAAGGCTGAAGGGCTGACGCTGTTAAAGGAAACAGACTCGGCCTATCAAGTGGTGATGGTCTTCGATGGCGCAGAGAATGGTGCCCCCACCCGCTTCAAAATTAAAAAGCAGCGCTAGTTGTAGCAGGCATAGCGCACGTAGACGAGACGGGTCTGACGGTGATGCAACCACCAATAGCCGCAATCACGGGGATACTGGGTCGACTGGATCGGAATTTGGGTAGAAAACACGCAGTCTAGATTGGCGCGATCGCTCAGACTTTGTTGATCGAGGTTCGATAGCTCGCTCCAGGGCGTCAGCCAAGCCCAAAGCGTTGGGCGGGCGACGGCTTCCGTAAACCATTGCGTGACGATGGCCTGTTCGTCGGGGGTGCATTGGGGCGATCGCGACCAGTTGAGGGAAAGCTTATCTAGACTACTGTCTGCACTGGTATCTGCACTGGTATCTGCACTGCCGTCGGAGTGGCTATCGGAGTGGCTGTCGGAGTGACTGTCAGAACTGCCGTCCGCAGCGCGATCGCCCTGATCTTCCACGTACCGAAATCGCAGCCACAGATCGCGCCCGTCAAAGCCGTAGTAATGGCCACTGCCAATCACCTGCTCCATGCGCGGCCGAGCGGTAGAGTCTCGATCTGGGGCAAGCGATGGTTCAAGGTAGCGGTGCAGCCAGCCCCCCAGCGATGGATAGGGGCCGCCCAAAATCAGATAGACCATCGCACCGCAGCCCAGCCCGACTAGGCCGCTCAGTCCCCACATTAAACGTTTCATCACAGGCGCATAGGAAGTTGCTAATACCGTTTTTATATGAGGCTGCGCCATTTACCCCCGGCTGTCGCCGTCTCCCTTGCCAAGGGGAACTACAGAGCGGATTTGGCGCGTCTTCATAAAGAAGCTAAAAGGGCAGCCAGTCCTGATGATTTCAGTGCCCGCTACCCTTTATTGATATCAATTAGACTCAGCGATCGCCAATGCCTATGGCTCGGCAGGTTAATGCCCGCCCAATTAATTGCTCGGAGACGGTGAAGCCGGTACCGTTGTGGGCGCAGGTGAGGCCGGGGTTGCCGCCGGAGTCGATGGCACAGGGCTCGACGTTGGGCTGACCAAGCTAGGGGCAACCGTGGGGCTAGGTGAACCCACCGGGCTGGGCGTTGTCGTAGGGCTTGGGGAACCTACCGGGCTTGGGGTCGCCGTTGGCGCAGGTTCGGGGCTACCCAAGATGCTGGGGTTGGTCGGATCGTAGTAAAAACCTGCAATGCAGGCAATCATGTAGGTGGCTAAGGTGCCGATAAACAGCGCCTTCCAGCCCAACTCCGAGATGTCTTTGCGTCGCGAGGGAATCAGTGCTGAGGTGCCCCCCACAAAGATTCCCACCGAGGCCAAGTGGGCAAAGCCCGACAGAGCATAGCTGACGATCAAGATTGCGCGCGGGCTGAGGGGCATATCAGGACGGGCCCCCGCAGCCGCCAAGGCTTGGTAGGGCGGAATGGCGGTTTCAAACAGGCGGCGACCGATAATCACCGATGATTCCCACAGCTCATGCCAGCTGAGCGAAACCCCCGTCAGAGCCGTCAGCGGTAAGAACAATGCCCCTAAAATATTTTGCAGCGTCACCACGGTGAAAAACTGCCCGACGGGCTGCAAGACGCCAATGTCTGACTCTTTGAGACCGGCCAAGCCGCCAAAGATCTGGTTGATCAGATAGACAAAACCCAAGATCAAAATCAGCACCGCTGCAATCGATACCGCCATTTTGACGCCATCCAGCGCGCCAACGATGGCCGCATCCAAGTGGCTCATCCGCTGCATCGGTTCGCCGCCGACCATTTCGGGGGCGGGGCCGTCTTCGTCGCCGTCGATGCTTCCTGCTGACTGCCCTTCTGGGTGCTCCGACTCTTCATCGGGAATGCCGCCCGCTGTCACAGGGATCGACGTTTCGGGCACCAAAATCTTTGACAAAACAAAGCAGGCCGGAATCGCCATAATCGAGGCAGAAACGAGGTGTCCCAAAATATTGGGAAACACCGGCCGCAGGAAGCTGACGTAAATTGCCAGGGTTGAGGAAGCCGCCGTGCCAAAGCAACAGGCCAAGATCGCGCACAGTTCACTACGGGTCATCTTGGGCAAAAAGGGCTTAACGACGATCGCCGCTTCGATGCCCACAAAAATATTCGCCGCACCGCTGAGCGATTCGGCCCCGCTCAGGCGCATGGTGCGATAAAAAATCTTGGCAAAGAAATTGGTCACTACTTGAATGACGCCGACGCTGTAGAGTAGCGCCATCAGCCCCGAAAAGAAAATTACCGCAGGCAGCGCCCGGAAGGCGAACACATAGCCCAACTGCACTCCGCAGAAACCGGGGATAACCTCACCCGGCTTGGGTGGAATGTAGCTTCCCGTTGGCCCCAGCGGTGAAAACAGGTAGGGTTCTTGACCAGGCAGGGGCACCAAGTTGCGCCCGAATACAAACCTTGCGCCCGCATCTGCTGCTTCAAACACCACGTCGAGCAGCTTGCTAAAGGCATTGAGCACATCGCGGGCTCCGGGCACCGCAAACACAAACGCACCCAAGATAAATTGCAGAATAATGCCGCCAATTACGACTCGCCAGGGGAAGTAACGGGGGCTGCGATTTTCAGAAAAGAGCCAGGCGATCGCGCACAGCCCAAACACGCCGGCCAAAGAAATAAAGTTAAGAATTGAAAAATTCATAGCGAGAGACGGTGCGAGAGGCTAAAAACTGAGGCCCAGAGATGGAGAGCCGTGCGCGAAGAACACCCTAAGCAGGAGAACCGCCCCCAACCAGGAGAACCGCATAATGCGACGGGAACTCGGATACCGACTGCCTCACAACTGAATAACTTTAGCGGAGAAATGAAGGTTTAGAGCAAAATTACAGGACAACTTAGCCCAAACTGTTTGATTTTTAACAACCCTTAAAGGAGGGAGGGAGTGGTTCGGCAAGCTCACCAACCGGGGGAAGGGTAAAAAACGTAGTGCGGGGATCTTGCCCGCGTGTGAGACACTCTCAGGCGGGTAAAGGATGAAAAACGGAACGGGGTGAAGGGTGAAAAACCGGAAATATAGTGGGTTCTGTGCGCGGACTGCATAGGTGGCGACTTGGCAGAGATACTTTTGGAAAAATAATAGAGCCAATCAGAACAGCCCCCGTTCGCTGGCGATCTATCCAAATACGCGATCTATCCTCAAACACGCTATCTATTCAAACAGGGTTCCACTATGCTTTTTCGCCTCCAATCGCCGCCGGTTAGACTGGCCTCCCTCGCTGCATTAAGCGCTTTGTTAGCCCCCGTGGCGATCGCCACCCGGCCGGCCCTGGCCCAGACTGTAACAGCGATCGCCCGCCTGGGCTGCACCCCCCAAGAGCAAACCCAAACCCAGCAGATGCCTTGGTGTAGCAACCTGCACAACCGAGCGATTCGGGCGGTTCGCTTTAGCCCCAACGGGCAATTTTTGGCTAGCGGCAGCATCGACCAAACGGCCAAAATCTGGAATCTATCGGCTTCGCTACAGCGCAACGGCAGCCCGGCCCTCGTCCGCACCCTAGCGGCCCGCACAGAGCAAGTGCTGGCCCTGGCCTTTAGCCCCGACGGCACCGTATTAGCAACCGGCGGCGGCGGTCAAGAATCAGGACTCAAGCTCTGGGACTGGCAGCGCGGCACGCTGCTGTATGAATTCCCCCGCTATCGCGCCATTGTGTTTGCGATCGCCTTTAGCCCCGACGGCCGCTATCTGGCCAGCGGCGGCAACGACAATGTCATCCGGGTATGGGATCTAAGCAACCGCACGCTGCTGAGCGAGCTACCCGAAGAACAGCAAATTTTATCGCTGACCTTTAGCCCCGACGGTAAAACCTTAGTCAGCACCACCCTAGGGCGCACCGTGAAGCTATGGAACCTAGAGGATGAAGAGGTCGAAACTGCGCTTGGCCCCTACGTCCACCCGGTGTGGTCGGTGGCCTTTACCCCCGATGGCGATCGGATGATTTATAGTGCCAAGCGCGGCGGCATCCGCGACGAACCGACCAATACCGTGCGAGTCTGGGATCTAGAAGGGGAGCCTGAGCAAACCCTACAAGCCCACGATGGAGAAATTAAGTCCATCGCGCTCAGCCCCAACGGCCGCTTTGTGGTCAGCGGTGGGCTCGACAACACCGTTAAGCTCTGGGATCTCGAAACCAACCTGCCCATTGCCTTCCAAGCCCAGCACGACAGCGAAATCTGGTCGGTGGCCTTTAGCTCCGACAACCGCACCTTTGCCAGCGGCAG
>DATNOW010000525.1:0-2346 GCA_036703515.1 Chroococcidiopsis sp. | reverse complement strand
CCTTGGTGATGCAGTGGCTGCCGATTGTAGCAGCAGTCGCCGGGCTTTTATGGCGCGATCGCTTAATGACGCGTGCGCCTCGGTTTAGCGCTCTCATGGGCACAGCGGCAACGGTGGTGCTGGCGCTGGTGCTGGTGGCCTTTACGGTGGGTTTGGTCATCGTCGGCGGGCTGACGCGGGTGCAGGGGAGCGTGCTCTACGGGCTGTTTTTGCTGCTGCTGTCGGGCGTTTTTGTGCTGCTGACAAGGCGGATTTGGCGATGGGTGCGGGACTCGCTTCGGAGCGCACCGGGGACGCTTTTTCGGGCTGCAAACCTGACCGATGCCAACTTTAGTCGCGCAGCAGTGGGGCATACTGATTTTTCCTTAGCCCTGCTGACGGGGATTTGTATCGAAGGCTGGGCGATCGCCCCCTACACTCGCTTTGACCAGGCGCAGTGCGATTACCTATACCTCGATGCGGCGCGTCACCAGCGTCAGCCCCAAGCAGGCAATTTTCAGCCGGGGGAATGGCTGCCGGTGCTGGCTGGAACTGCTCGGGGGCAAGGCTAAGGTATCCTAGCGCTGGGGAATATTAGAATCGCGCAGCCCGACGAGCCCATCACCATGGACGACGGTGACGCTATGCTCTACGGGCTGCCCGGCCTTGGTGCCGTAAAGGGTGTAGCGAAAAAAGGTGTCGTTGTCTAAGCCCTCAAAGCGGTAGCGCAATGTGCCCGGATCAAACTGGGCGCGGTAGGTGGCGATCGCCTGCGTGGCGGGCTCCATGGCGTAGTCTACGTCATCTACACTGAGCAGGGCCGCGAGCTGTGGGGCGTCGTTGGCGGCGATGCTGGCCAGCAACCGTTGAATCTGGGCCTCGGCGTAGTGCGAATAGAGCAAACATTCGTCGAGGACTCTGACTAAGCCCCGCTCTTGGTTAATGCGAATGGTCTTGCGATCGCCCCGATCGTTGCGGATCTCATAGGTAAAGGTCTGGGCCGGTTGGCCGAGCCAGAGGCCTTGGTCTTGATGGTCGATCAGCTCAACCTGGGTAATCGGCTGATTGTGGAAGATCGTCTTGTAGTGGGCGATCGCCGCCTCATAGCTGATCAAATCGGGGCGCGTATCTTTGAGGTAGGTGAGCAAAAACGCGGTATCGTCTCGGTTGATTGCCTCGACCACTTGGCTGATCAGCGCGGCGGCATCGTCTGGGGTCAGCGCTTGACGGGTTTCCGGCGGGACGGTTGGGCGAATTGGTGCGGTTACGGGTGCGGTTACGGGTGCGGTTGCCTCTGGCGGGTTTGCCTCTGGCGACAGTGCGGGACTCCTGACGCAGCCCAGTGCCGCGATCGCAAACAGCCCCAGCCCAACTTTAGTGGCAACTTTAATGGCAACTGTAGTGGCAGCTTTAACGCCAACTCTAATGCCCATTCTATTAATACATCTCATCACGTCTGATCACGTCTCTATCATCATTAAGGCGCGGCATTGCCGCTCTGATAACGACGATTTTGCGAGAGCATCGACCTCAGCAGCATCCCCCATCGTGGTGTAATCACGCGGCTCAAGGGGAGGATTCCGTAATGCTCTGACCACCGTGAACGCTAGAAATCGCCGTATGATAGAAGGAGTTTAAGAATCATTAAGCAATACCCGTGTTAACACAAGAATCGCCCGTCACGACCGCGTTTGAGTCTCTGAGCTGGACGTGGCAAGGGCATACAATTCGCTATACCGTGGCGGGTGAAGGTCGCCCGCTGATTTTGGTGCATGGTTTTGGTGCGTCCATTGGGCACTGGCGCAAAAATATTCCGGTTTTGGCGGCGGCGGGCTATCGCGTTTTTGCCATCGACCTGCTGGGATTTGGCGGCTCTGATAAGGCCCCGGTAGACTACACCGTAGAGCTATGGCAAGACCTGCTGTGCGATTTCCATGCGGCCCATGTGCAGCAGCCTGCTATTTTTGTCGGCAACTCGATTGGGGCGCTGCTGACGCTGATGATCTTGGCAAACCATCCGGCGATCGCCGCAGGTGGGGTGTTGCTCAATGCGGCGGGCGGGTTGAATCACCGTCCCGATGAGCTGAGTCTGCCGCTGCGGTTCGTTATGGGGATGTTTACCAAGCTGGTCCGCTCGGAGGCGATCGGGCCCTTCCTGTTCAATCGCATTCGGCAGCGCCAGCGGATTCGCGGCACGCTGAAGCAGGTCTATCGCGACCACACGGCGATAACCGATGAGCTGGTCGATATACTTTACACGCCATCCTGTGATCCCGGAGCGCAGCAGGTGTTTGCCTCGATTTTGACCGCACCGCCCGGCCCGCGCCCAGAAGATTTGCTGCCTCAGGTGACGCAGCCACTCCTGAT
>DATNOW010000524.1:0-5863 GCA_036703515.1 Chroococcidiopsis sp. | reverse complement strand
ATCGCCTGCTGCTGGCCACCGGCAGCAGCCCCCAAGGGCATCGCCTAGCCCAAGGGCTGGGGCACCAGATTGAGCCTCCGGTACCGTCGCTGTTTACGTTTAACATTGCCGATCCCCACCTGCATGCGCTAGCCGGGGTGTCGGTGGAGTCGGCCCACTTGCGGCTGCAGCTAAGTGAGGGCAAACCCTTGGAGCAGACCGGAGCCGTGCTGATTACCCATTGGGGGCTAAGCGGCCCGGCGGTGCTGAAGCTATCGGCCTGGGGAGCGCGATCGCTGCATGACCACCGCTATCGGGGCACCCTATGGGTCAACTGGCTGCCCAGCAGCAGTGCCGATCAGATCCGCCAAGTGTTGAACGAAACCAAAACCCAGCACGGCAAAAAGGCGATCGCCACCTTTAACCCGCTGCCGCTGCCGCGTCGGCTGTGGCATTACCTGGGCGATCGCAGCGCCATTGCCCCGGAAACGCGCTGGGCCGATCTGTCTAAAGCGAGCCTCAATCAGCTAGTGCAGCAAATTAGCCAATCGAGCTTTGCGATCGCCGGCAAAAGCACCTTCAAAGATGAATTTGTCACCTGTGGTGGCATTCGGCTCAAAGAAATCGACTTCAAAACCATGCAAAGTCGCTGCTGCCCCCACCTTTACTGTGCCGGCGAAATTCTCGACATTGATGGTGTCACCGGCGGATTTAACTTTCAAAGCGCTTGGACAACGGGCTGGATTGCTGGACAATCGATGGCAGCGGCGACAACGGGAGCCGCGATCGCTGGAGCCTCCCCTGGGGGCAGCCAATAGGCCGAGCCATTGCGCGCCCGGTTGATCAGCCCGTGATCAAACAGCTCGCGGCGCAGCAGCGCTGGATCGTTGAAGGTGTGATGCTGATTGAGAATCGCATTCACCTGCTGTTCGGTATAGGTGATGCCCGGCACAAATTTCTCGGCCAGGTACCATAAGACCAACGTTTGGACTCTAGACCGATTGCGCTTGGAGGGCCACTGCGTAATCCGCCCTTGCGCATCCAAGTAAGGTTTGAGTGCGGTGAGATCGATCATCGGTCTTTCGTTTACCCCTGGTGACGCGTTCTAGTTCTCAGCTTCTAATCCGATCCCTCAATTCTATTCCTACATGAAGATGCATCCAGATTTCGCACCGTTGACAGCCGATGCCTACTGGCTCACCAATGCCCATGTGCCTCGGTCGCTGTTGCTTGGCGAGCCGTCTGCTACACCCAGCGACCTTTCCCAGGTGAATTTAGCCCATGCAGATTTAGCCCATGTAGATTTAGAAATTACGGGCGGGATCATTACCCAGATTGTGGCCCACGGCGATCGCCCTAGTTCTGAGCTGCCCACGGTCGACCTGCGGCGGGGGCAGGTTTGGTGCACCCTGATCGATATGCATACCCACCTCGATAAGGGCCATATTTGGCAGCGATCGCCCAATCGCACGGGCACCTTTGAGGATGCGCTGATTACCGTAGAACGCGATCGCGAGCAGCGCTGGAACGTTGACGATGTCTATCGCCGCATGGAATTTGGGCTGAAATGTAGCTACGCCCACGGCACCCGCGCCATCCGCACCCACATTGATGCCCTCAACGGCCAAGCCGACATCAGCCTCAAGGCGATTCAGACCCTGCAAGCCGAATGGAGCGATCGCATTACCCTCCAGGCCGTGTCGCTGCTGCCATTGGATATATTTTTAACGCCAGAGGGCGATCGCCTCGCCGATCAGTTTGCGGCGGTGGATGGCGTCTTGGGCGGCTTTCCCCTGATGTCACCGGACCTCGACCTTCAGCTCGACCGGATCTTTACCCTAGCCCAAGAACGCCAGCTCTCCCTCGATTTCCACTGCGATGAAACGGGGCAGGATGAAAGCATTGTTCTGCGCCATGTGGCTGCCGCCGCCCTGCGCCACCAATTTTCGGGACAGGTGGTGTGCGGGCACTGCTGTAGCCTCTCGACCCAATCGCCGGAGCAAGCCCAGATCACCCTCGATCTGGTCAAGCAAGCCAACATCGGCATTGTCAGCCTGCCCATGTGCAATCTCTACCTGCAAGACCGCAACCAACGCACCTCATCGCGCTGGCTCGGTGAGTGGACAAAGGACTGGCAGATCACCCCCGATCGTACACCCGCCACCCTGCCGACCCAAACCCCGCGCTGGCGCGGCATTACCCTAATTCACGAACTTCACCATTGGGGCATCCCCGTGGCGATCGCCAGCGACAACTGCCGCGATCCCTTCTATGGCTTTGGCGATCACGACGGGCTCGAAGTCTTCACCCAAGGCGTCCGCATCGCCCACCTAGACGCGCCTTACGCCCAGTGGTGCCGCACCGTCACTACCACCCCCGCTGACCTAATGGGGCTCCCCACTGCCGGACGAATCGGGGTCGGGCTGCCTGCCGACTTAATCCTGTTCAAAGCCCGCTACTTTAGCGAACTGCTCTCCCGCCCCCAAAGCGATCGCATCGTCCTGCGCCACGGCAAACCCATCGACACTACCCTCCCCGACTACACCGAACTCGACGACCTCCTCCTCCCCTAACCCCCTTTACCCTTCACGCTTTTTCCCACCCCCCCTCTTCCGTTTACCCTTCCCCTCCTATGCGCGACCTCTACCCCTCGATTGAACCCTACGACAGCGGTATGCTGCCCGTTTCTGACCTGCACACGATTTACTTTGAGCAGGTGGGCAACCCCGACGGCACTCCAGTGGTGTTTTTGCATGGTGGCCCCGGCGGCGGCCTCGACCCGCTCTATCGGCGCTACTTTGATCCCCAGCGCTGGCGGATCATCTTGTTTGATCAGCGCGGCTGCGGTCGCAGCATCCCCCATGCCGAACTGCGTGAAAACACAACCTGGGATTTGGTCAACGATATCGAAACCCTGCGCACCCGACTGGGGATCGACCGCTGGGTGGTATTTGGCGGCAGTTGGGGCTGCACCCTAGCCCTGGCCTACAGCCAAACCCATCCCACCGCCTGCACGGGGCTGATTTTGCGGGGGGTGTTTATGCTGCGGCGCAAAGAGCTGCTGTGGTTTTATCAAGAGGGCTGTAGCTATCTTTTCCCCGATGCCTGGGAGCATTATCTAGCGCCGATTCCACTCGAAGAACGGCATGACCTCATGGCTGCCTACTACAAACGCTTGACCAGCGACGACCTAGGCGATCGCCAACTGGCGGCGCGGGCCTGGTCGATGTGGGAAGCGAGCACCAGCAAACTATTGCTCGACCCCGGCCTGCTGCAACGGTTCTCGAACGACCATTTTGCTGAAGCCTTTGCCCGCATCGAGTGCCACTATTTTGTCAACAAGGGCTTTTTTGAAGTAGACGATCAGCTTTTGCAAAACTGCGATCGCATCCGTCATATTCCGACGGTGATCGTGCAAGGCCGCTATGATGTCGTCTGCCCGATGACCTCGGCGTGGGATCTGCACAAAGCCTTACCCGAAGCCGAGTTTGTGGTTGTGCCCGACGCGGGCCACTCGATGACTGAACCAGGGATCCGCACGGCCTTACTCGACGCCACCGATCGCTTTGCGCTCTTAGGCTGACCCATCCACTCAAAAAGCTGGTAAAAAATTGGTTTGATGGAATCTACATTCCTGAATCTGATTGACTGACAAATCTTTTTGAGTAGGTTGGTGTTGAGCAGAGCGAAACCCAACATCCACAACCATTTCGCGTTGGGTTTCGCCGTTCTTAACCCAACCTACGATTTTCTAAGGGTTTTAGGAGTTTTGTCAGCCAACCAGTTCCTTAACAGTGATTTAGCGATCGCTGGGAATTCTCCTTACGCTTGAGAAAATCAGTAATTCTATGGAAAAAAGCGATCGCGCGACTATTTTAATAGGGATTTTCCCTGGAATATACTTAATAGTTGCAGATTATTGAGACACCTATAACGGATGGGTCTAAAAGTCTGAACCGAACAGTTTTTGGTAATTTTGTTGATATTTGGGCTTAATAGAGAAGCGTCATACAGATCCATATCCAAATATGCGTTAAGGCGTCAATTTTATTTGGATTTTGTGTAGATTATTTGTCTGTTTCTGTAGCGTCTAAATCACTCCCTTCGACTCCGCTATTATCCTCATGCAGGCGGGGGATCCATCGGCATTAGTCAGGGGAGTGCGACCCATGGATTCCAAACTGTTGCAGAGATTTTAGATTATGGCGAAATTTCTTAACACGAGCGCAACCAATTACTTTCTTGAAGAATTAATTAAAGGGGCCAAAGATCGACTAATTTTGATTAGTCCATTTTTGAAGCTGAATGATCGGATGAAAGAGCTTTTATCCGACAAAAATCGCTTAAAGATTGATGTGCGCGTTGTGTATGGAAAAAGCGAGCTGCTGCCCGAAGAAATCAATTGGCTGACGTCGCTGCTCTACATTCGAACCAGCTTCTGCAAAAATCTGCATGCCAAATGCTATCTCAACGAAGAATTTTGCATCATTACCAGCCTCAATCTCTACGAGTTTAGTCAGGTCAACAACAACGAAATGGGAGTCTTAATCTCCAGGGAAGAAGATGCGGCTGTTTATAGAGAAGCCTACGAAGAAGCGCAGCGCATTATTCGCATTAGCGAAGAAGTGCGCATATCTTTGGAGCGCGTTACGCCCCCAGAAACGGCCTCCCAAAAGCCAAGCGCAGGCACTGCCGAAATCATTAAGAAGAAGGTGGAGGTTGGAGCCGTGCCGCCCGTCAAAGCTTCAACCCCGACACCTCGTTCAAAAGAGCCGGTGAGCGTTAGCAGCGATGCGCCCTTAGAAAAGCTGACAACGGCAAAACTTGGGCAAAAACTCGGCTACAAGACTGCTGAAGTGTTTGAAAAACTGGTTGCCGCTGGTTTTTTAGAAGACCGCGACGGCAAGCATTACATCACGGCTAAAGGCAAAGAAAGCGGCGGGGAGTTTAGGCTAGGGGCGGGCTATTCGTATTTTTTGTGGCCTGAAAATTTAGCCCTTTAAGGTTGAGTGAACGAAAGGTTTTTTCGTAGCGCTCTGTTGTTGCGTTGAGTGTGGCTGCGTTGAGTGTGGCTGCGTCGAATGTGGCTGCGTCGATAGGCCCCTTATTCATGGCGCAGCCCCATCTGCACTCGCCATAGGCTGGCGTAGATGCCGTTGCGCTCAAGCAGCGCTTCGTGACGCCCTTGCTCGACGAGTTTGCCCTGCTCCATGACATAGATTTGGTCGGCATTGCGAATGGTCGAAAGCCGATGGGCGATCGCAATCGTGGTGCGGTTTTGGGTAATCTTTTCGAGGGAGCGCTGGATGGCGGCTTCGGTTTCGTTGTCGACCGCCGAGGTGGCCTCATCCAAAATCAAGATCGGCGGGTCTTTGAGCACTGCTCGGGCGATCGCCAACCGCTGCCGCTGCCCGCCCGATAGCTTTTGTCCCCGTTCGCCCACAATCGTGTCATAGCCGTTGGGCAACTGTTCGATAAAGTCGTGAGCTTCGGCAATTTTGGCGGCAGCGATCACTTCGGCGCGGGTGACATCGGGGCTGCCGTAGGTGATATTTTCCCAAACCGTGCCGTGGAATAAAAACACGTCTTGGCTGACCAGCCCGATCGCCTGCCGCAGGTCGCGCAGCCGCAGGTCTTGGATGGGAATGCCATCGAGGGTGATGGTGCCTGCCTGAATTTCGTACAGCCGCAGCAAAAGTTTGACTAGGGTGCTTTTGCCCGACCCGGTCGAGCCGACGATGGCGATGGTTTTGCCCGCCGGAATGTCGAGGGAGAGGTGTTCAATCACCGGGGGGCGATCGCGATAGGCAAAGGAAACGTCGCGCAGCATGACTTCACCCCGCACCGCTCCTTGCACTGCCCCTGGCATCGCGGCTGGGCGATC
>DATNOW010000523.1:0-5719 GCA_036703515.1 Chroococcidiopsis sp. | reverse complement strand
GTTCGAGATCTGAGCGCACTGAAGTGATGGAAATTGGGGTGTCGGTTTTGTGCGATCGCATCACTCCAAGATGTGTTTCAAATTAGGTTCGTTAAGACTGCAATTTTTCATTGCAAAATGACGTTGATTCGTTATGAACATTGATTCACTGATTCGTAATTTCTACAGTGATTTGAGTCGTGATCTACTCATCTACATGGGTGCTGTAGCGGGTGCTGCCCTTGTTAGCTGGGGGATCGGGTTTAGTCAATCGGTTAAACATCGACGCGCCTGGTTCGCGGCTGCGATCGTTCTAACAGTCATTGGCGGTGGTTTGATTGGGGCTGCCTACAGCTATCGGATGGGCATTCCGGCAAAGTTAGAGGCTGATTTGGCCTCTGCCCAAACGAATCTGGATGCGGCTCGACAGGCGATCGTCGATCGATATGGGGCTATCCGCGGCGTTCCCCACTTTCGCAGGCTGGCGATCATCTGGACGGTGATCGGAGGAGCGGCGATCGCCACCCTGTTCGCCCTGCGTCGTCCGGTTGTATGGGGGATTGCGGGTGCTGTTCTGTTTCTTTGTGTCGCATCGTTTGTGTTAGACCTGACGGCTTTTATGCGAGATATGGTTTATACCGCGCAGTGGATGGAGTTGAATCTGTAGAAAAGGAACTGGATAACCTGGCAACGGCTAAAAACCTGCGATCGCTCAACGCCTGCTCTCATTGTTGATCTTGATTTAAGACTGCTATATTGAGTGCTGTTGATTGCTATTGATCATTTACTTGTTGATTACCGAGATGAAATCGGCGCAACCTTACCAACCACTGCTCCTTCGGATTTTGCACGGACTCACGGGGCTGTTTTTAGTCGCTGCAATTTTGACCGCTTTTTGGACTTACGATACCTATGATGGTCGTTGGGGCAGAGTACCACTGCCGTCTTACAAAGATATCGAAGGAGTGCATGGAACCTTTGGTTTATGGACGCTGCTGATTTTTCCTGCCTTTGTGATCTATGCCTTCCATCGGGGGCAGAAACGGTTAGTTCAGCCAGACTCGCTGATAAAGTTGACACAGGTTGGAAAACCGATTTGGTGGTATACCTTAAACCGTTTCACCAATATGTTTGCTCTGCTTGCCCTAACGTTTGCCCTCTTTAGCGGCAAGATGATGGATGAAAACTGGTTGCCCCAAGGGGAGTTAGACCATACCTGGTATTACGCTCATCTGATCAGTTGGGTGGTGATGGTGATCGCGATCGCCCTTCACCTGTTGATGAACGCTAAGGTTGGCGGAGTGCCGTTGTTGCTATCGATGTTAAATTGGCAATTTCGCGATAAAGATAGTCCTAGGCTGTGGTCAACGCATCTTTCCCAATGGTGGTATGGCTTTCGTAAAGGCTCTTGGTCAAACTGGTTTCAAGCGCCACTTGTTCTGGTTGGGTCTGAAATAGCGATTCTGCTTAGCGTTGTTGCTGCATGGATTTTTCCATTGTTTAAGTGATAGCAATTCATCTTAATTTCGTACCCTTCAAAAATCTGGCATTGCTGGATAGCAGTATAAATTCTCCTAGGATCATGAATTGAATAACCTGAAATTCTTAGGTAAGGGCGCACAGTGGTGCGCCCTTACAGAGAATTGGACGGATCGGAATTATTTAATTCGCGCTCTTTAGGGTTACCTGAATATCCAGCGTCAGCCTTTGATGAATGCCAACAGGTCGCTGTTAAGTTGGTCTTTGTGGGTGTCAGTCAGCCCATGGGGCGCGCCAGGATAAATCTTGAGAGTGGCAGTTTTCACCAGTTTTGCAGCGGCGATCGCTGCTGCACCAATCGGCACAATTTGGTCGTCATCCCCATGAATGATCAATGTTGGCACATCAAACTTCTTTAGATCCTCGGTGAAGTCTGTTTCAGAGAAGGCTTTGATGCAGTCGAAGGTGTTCTTATGTCCTGCCAGCATTCCCTGCAACCAGAACCAGTCAATTCTGCCCTGGGAAACGTTAGCACCGGGACGGTTAAAGCCAAAGAAGGGGCCACTAGCAAGATCTTTATAGAGTTGGGATCGATCATTAAGGGAGCCTGCTCGCAGCCCGTCGAATGCCTCAATCAACAGCCCGTCAGGGTTATTTTCTGTCTTCAGCATCAGCGGTGGCACCGCAGAAATTAAACCTGCTTTTGCAATTCGCGCGGTGCCATGCCGACCGATATAGCGGGCAACCTCACCGCCGCCGGTTGAAAAGCCAAACAATACGACATCGTGTAAATCCAAACTTTCAATCAGCTCTGCTAGATCGTCGGCATAGGTATTCATCTCATTGCCACTCCAGGGCTGGCTCGATCGCCCGTGTCCTCGCCGATCGTGGGCGATCGCTCGAAACCCATGATCGGCGAGAAACAGCATTTGGGCTTCCCAGCTATCAGAGTTGAGGGGCCAGCCGTGGCTAAAGACAACGGGCTGGCCTGAACCCCAATCCTTATAATAGATTTGTGTGCCGTCTTGAGTTGTGAACATACTCATCGCAAAACTCCTATCAATATCAGCGAGATGGATCATTAAGAGAATGGAATGAGGGCTGAGGGCTCATCCGTTGGTTTCATTGTTTAACCTGGGTCTAATTCAGAACACTCAAGTTCTGTGTGTTAAGTACTGAGTTAAGCGCTGAGATAAGCGGAGGTAATTTTTATATATCTAAAGGTGGATTTTTGAGCAAATTTGCTCTGAAATACACGCTAGGTTCCTAAAACCTGATATTCTTTCAATGTTTTTTGATTCCTTTTGGGAAATTAATTTCCTCTATCCTTTGCCAGCTGGAGCATGAATGCTATTAGCAGAAAAAATAGGCGCAATGGTGATTTCTCTGTGCGGGTAAGAGGAGTTGTGCTGTCACCGCAAGGGTGGCAACGGTTTCAAGCGGTAAAGCAGCAGCTAGAGTCAGAGAAAAACTGGGGTAAACGGTTCACCCAGGAAGATCTCAATGAACGCACCGGGCTATCGCTCAATACCCTGGCCCGGATTCTGAAGCGAGAATTAGGCGTCGATCGCCAGTCGTTAGAAATTCTCTTCCAAGCCTTTGAACTGGAATTAACGAAGACCGATTATCTCTCTCCGATCGCGTCGGAGGAGACCGTATCTAAACAACGGGCTAATCCACAGCAAGATTGGGATAACGCTGTTGATGCGGCTGTATTTTATGGCCGTGAGATCGAGTTAGCGCAGCTATGGCAATGGATCGTAGTGGAACGCTGTCGTGTGGTGGGGCTGCTCGGCATTGGGGGGATTGGCAAAAGCACGATCGCGGTCAAAGCTGCCCAGCAAATGCAAGCCGAATTTGAGGTGGTGGTGTGGCGATCGCTGGCCAATGCGCCTTCATTGGATGACCTGTTGACCAGTCTGCTGAAATTTCTGATGCCGCTGCAAGGCGATGATCCCGTTATTCCAACAACACTGGACGAGAAGCTTTCGAGGGTGATGCAGTATTGGCGATCGCAGCGCTGTTTGCTAATTTTAGATAACGCCGAAACCATTTTGCAGAGCGAACAGGTCGGTCAGTGGCAAGCAGGGTATGAAGCCTACGGGCAATTCTTAAGAACGCTAGGCGAAACGCCCCACCAAAGCTGCTGCTTGCTAACCAGTCGTGAGAAACCGCGTGAAATCGCCCTCTTGGATGGTGAACAGAGTGTGGTGAGATCGCTCCCGCTCAGCGGCCTTACGCCCGATGACGGCCGCGCCATCTTTCGGCAAAAGGGAGCATTCACCGGGTCTGATGCCGAGTGGCACAGCTTAATTAACCACTATGGCGGCAATCCTCTGGCGCTAAAGCTGGTGGCCTCAGCCACACGGGATTTGTTCAACGGCAGCATTTCCGAGGTCATCGGCTATCTCGACCGGGGAACGGTGGTTTTTGAAGACATTCGCGATTTGCTGGCGCATCAGTTTAACCGCCTATCTCCAGAAGAACAGAAAATTCTCTATTGGTTTGCGATTTACCGAGAACCCGTGGCGATCGCTGAGATGCGTCAAAATGTGATCGGTTTAGCGGCTCAGCAAAACGTTCTCCAACACGTTAATTCCCTCCTGCGGCGATCGTTAGTTGAAAGAACGGTTGAAAAATCAGTTGAAAAAGCAGTTGGAAAAACCGACAGCTTATTTTTCCTACAGCCCGTGGTCATGGAATATGTGACGGAACGATTGATTCAACACGTTTGCACTGAATTTGTCACTCAGCAGCTAGACATTTTGCAAAGTCATTCACTCATGCGGGTGCAGGCAAAGGACTATATCCGAGAGATCCAATTGCGGTTAATCATGCAGCCTGTGATGGAATGGCTGCTATCGTCTTACCGAAACGTGGCAGAAGTCGAGCAGAGAGCCCGGCAGCTCTTGGCACAGCAGCGCCATCAATCTGGCTATGCAGCCGGAAATCTGATCAATCTGCTGATCCAGTTCAAAGTTGATTTGCGCGGCTCTGACTTTTCTGAACTGGTGGTGCAGCAGGCAGATCTACGGCAGGTCAGTCTGGCCGGGGTTAACTTTCAAAATGCGGATTTGGCGACCTCGATTTTTTCAGAATCCCTGGGCAACGGAATTTCTATCGATATTAGCCCTAATGGAAAAATGGTAGCCGTGGGTGATGCTAGTGGGCTCGTGTATCTCTGGCATTTGGAAACCACCCAACTGCTGACCACTTTCTTGGGACATACGGGCTGGGTGTGGTCGGTTGCCTTTAGCCCCGATGGCACGACCTTAGCCAGCAGTGGCGGAGATGCAACCGTGCGGTTGTGGGATGTCAATAGCGGCCAGTGCTTACAGATCTTGACGGGCCATATTGGCTGCGTGTGGTGTGTCGCCTTTAGCCCCGATGGGCAGCGATTGGCCAGCGGCAGCGATGATCAGACGGTGCGGATTTGGAATCATCATGGGCAGTGTCTTCATATCCTAGAAGGGCATCAAGAAAATGTTTATTCGGTGCATTTCTCACCGGATAATCAAACCTTAGCCAGCGGCAGTAAAGATACCGACCTGCGGATTTGGCAGGTGAGCAATGGCCACTGCCTGGGCATCTTGCGGGGACATACGGAGAGCGTTCGCTGTGTACGCTATAGCCCAGATGGTCGGCAGTTGGCCAGCAGCAGCCACGACCATTCCATTCGCCTGTGGAGTGACCTACCTGAGGCGACAGCCAGCGCCGCCGCTGATATTTATCCTTGCCCTGTCAAGGTACTACACGGACACACCAACTGGGTTTGGAGCCTGGCGTTTAGCCCCGATGGCGCTATCTTGGCCAGCGGGAGTGACGATGGCACACTGCGCCTCTGGGCGATTCAAGACGCACAGTGTATCAATGTGCTCAATAGTCACGGCAATGATATTTTTGCGATCGCCATTGTGGGTCAACGGCTGGTCAGCGTCAGTCGCGATCAGGCCGTACGGCTTTGGGATTTAAACGGACAGCACCTGAAAACATGGCGTGGCTACAGCAGCGGCATTCGCGCCCTCAGCCTCAGCCCGGTTGGCACGACCACCCCAGCCGGGGAGGTACTGATGCTGGCCAGCGGCAGTCAAGATGAAATGGTTCACCTCTGGCCGGTGCCGCTTGCCCCGTCTTTAGCCTCACTCCAGCCCACCCGCAGCTTTTGCCAAGCAACCAGTTGGTTATCTTCGGTGAGCTTTCATCCCAGCGGTCAAACCCTGGCGACCAATAAACCAGATAGCCCGGCCATTGTTCTATGGAA
>DATNOW010000522.1:0-8495 GCA_036703515.1 Chroococcidiopsis sp. | reverse complement strand
AGATGAACGATTAGTCGTAAAAATAGGTATGCCAGAGGAATTGTAGACTCGTAGTGAAATCTCCAAATTGCTCATTGGTTGACTCAGTTCATACTCCAAACGCACATTGAATGGATTTCGCAGGTCAAGAACGGATGCAATTTGTTTTTGGGAGTCTAATAAAGTTAAGCGCTTAAATCTAAACCTAGTATTGTTTGATGTTTTTTCAGGAATAAAAACGTCTCCTGATCGTTCAGCGCCATAGGTTAGATATTTGCTCACGATATATTCTGCGCTTCCTTCCATGTGAAGCTGCCCATTTGTAAGCCAAATTGCTCTTTGACAAAGGCTAGTTACTGTTGCCATTTGATGGCTAACAAAGATAACGGTTCTTCCTTCTTTGCTGACATCTTGCATTTTGCCCAGGCATTTTTTTTGAAATTGGGCATCGCCTACGGCCAGCACCTCATCCACAATCAAAATTTCGGGTTCTAGATGGGCCGCGACCGCAAAAGCGAGACGTACATACATCCCTGACGAATAGCGCTTAACGGGCGTATCAAGAAACTTCTCAACTTCTGCAAAGGCGACAATTTCATCAAATTTGCGTTTGATTTCGGCGCGGCTCATGCCCAAAATTGCGCCATTGAGGTAGATATTTTCGCGCCCGGTTAGCTCGGGGTGAAAGCCCGTGCCGACTTCTAAAAGGCTGGCCACCCGTCCTTTGATCCGAATGCGGCCGGCGCTGGGTTCGACGATGCGGCTGAGGATTTTGAGCAAGGTTGATTTACCGGCCCCGTTGCGCCCAATGATGCCGACGCGATCGCCCTGTTTGACCTCAAACGACACATCTTGCAGCGCCCAAAAGTCTTCGTGGTTAGGGTCAGGCGATCGCCTTTTGGGATGGGTCAAGCGGCGACCGAGCGATCGCGCCCCATTCATCAGCACATCTCTGAGGGACTTGTAGGGTTCCTGTTGGGCATGGCGGAGGCGATATTTTTTGCTTAGACGGTCAACGCAAATAACAGGATCTGACATAGCGTTTTTGGAGTTATCAGCCACCAAGGCCGGTGCGATCATCGCTCAGCATCACTAACTCCATACGACCATCACGCCCCCCATCAGGACAGAGCATCAGGATAGAGCATCAGGATCGCTGACTTGCCCAGAAAAGGCTGAGACGACCACTACCCGCAGGCGATCGCCCCGACCGTTCCGCAGGCAAAATTGTTCCCGGTGGGGCGACGGATATCCCTAGCAGTCCCGAAATCATGAAGTAGAGATATTCCACCCGTGGTTTTTGTGCCATACCAGCCGCGCCTTGCTACGATGAGTGTTGACTTGGGGAATTCTGTGGTCAGGTGATTGGGGGCAACACCGACATGAGCAGCTATTATGGCGATCGCCATCCAGACAAACCGCCACATGCGGTCGTGCGACTGTTAAAAAATCCGATTGTGGGCCTGTTTAAAAACCTGTCGCTGGTGGTGACGGGTGGCATTGTGGTGACGGGTGTGTTTCTGGGTGTGGGCGCGTGGCGAGCGGGCGATCGCTTTATGTCTAGCCTGACCTCTATGCTAACGGCACCCCAACCCCAGGCTAAAGCCGATGTCCGTTCGATTGTGGTGCAGCAGGTGCGCGGGGCCAGCGAGTTGACCACCGCTGTCTTTGCCATGCAGGCGGTGGTACCCGCTAGTCGCGATCGCACCGTGGGCGGCTACGTTATTGGCAAAACCACCTTGCTCTACATTGCCTACGGCGAAGTGCGGGCGGGGGTTGATCTAGCCGAACTAGAGCCCAGTGACGTGCAGGTAGTAGGCGACACCCTTCGTTTGCAGCTACCACCCCCCCAAATTCTTGATAGCAAAATTGACGTCACTCGGTCGTCGGTCTACGACTACGATCGCGGCTTTTTAGGACTGGGCCCCGATGCCGCCCCAGAGCTACAGTCGCTGGCCCAACGCGAAACCCTGCGCCAAGTGGTCGATGCCGCCTGCTCTAATGGCGTGCTGCAACAGGCCAGCGATCGCGCTGAAACCGTTGTCACCCAACTGCTGACCACCGCAGGCTACAAAGATTTTGTGGTCGAAACCCAGCCCGCTAGTGCAGATGCTTGCGCCATTCGGGAACCTGAACCGCCTGCCGTGAGTCCTTCTACTCAGCCGGCCGGCTAGCCGGTGCGTTCTACTGGCGTGGCCGGTCGGTGCGACCTGTTGGTGCGGTCTCTTGTCTGCACCGAAGATTTGCACGGCTAATGTGTGACCTGTGTGACCCGATGGCTCCCTTTGTGACTCCTGCTAACGCAATCTTGCGATGGGAATTTTGTAGTGGGGGATGCTTGCGTTCGGGATAGGGGAGCAGCCCTGCTGTTTCTATCAACTAAACTGCAACAATATTGCAGTGTTGTATTTCCGTTTGGGCGAGTATAACGTATGATTTTACTTTTCTGAAAGTATTACGTCTGCTCTGCTTGAGTGGTGTAAGACCGCCCTCAAATTGTGATGCTCTATCTATCGAAATAGCCGTTTTTTAAGCGCTCCTAAAATTAAAACCACCGAAGTCAACTTTGATGATTTGGTGATCGTTTTTCTAAGTTGGTGGGGCAACCTATTTTCTAATTGAAACCAGTGACCGAAGGAACATCGTCATGGCTGTTAAAGACCCAGGCTCTAATCGCTCTACCGCACGTAAACTAACACTTACCAATCGCTTTGGTTTTAAAAACACCATCGGTGGCGCAGACAAAATCGACTCATTCCTGATCAACGTCACCCAAGCGCGCAGCTTTAACTTTAGGCTCAGTGGTTTCAAGCCAGGAATTGACGTTGTGCTGACGGGCCCTGGCACCCGCGTAACTCTCAAAAGTGGCAAAAAGACATCTCAAGTCCTGTCTCGCAAGCTCCAAAAAGGAACCTACTTTCTTCAGCTGAAGCGCAGTGGCACAGCCGCACAGCGGAAAGCGACCAGCAAATACTCCATGGTGCTGACCTCTTCAATTATCAGCAGTCCTGGCCCTGACCCTAACCCCAATCCTAACCCTAACCCTAACCCTAACCCTGGAGGCGACCCTACCCCCATTCCAGCCGATGAAGCAGGCAACAGCTTTGGTGCGCCCAAGGCACTGACGGGGGCACTCAACCCCAGCGTCCTTACTGGGCGGATTGGTGACCTCATTGACAATGTGCGTGACACAGATGACTTCTATTCGTTTACTATCGGCGCTGATGAGCTCAATAGCGAATTGCAAGTTGATCTGACTGGGTTGACGGCCAACGCCGACCTCACCCTATGGGTTCCCAATGCTATTACTGGCTTGCCTAGCGCCACTGTTTTTTCCACTAATGCCGGTACCGCTGCTGAGAAGATTCAAGTGGACGGCAGTCCCTTGCCCGTTGGCTCAACGTTGACCAAGCTGGCCACCGCCGGGACCTATTACCTCCAGGTAAATTGGGTGGATGGGCAAGCGGCGGGTACTCCCTATACGCTCACGACTAACCTATTTTTGCCTGACAACGTCGGTGACGCGGTGGGCACCGTCGTCGTTGATGACACCGTTGCTTTGGTTAGTGATACAGCTGGACGCAATGAATCTCTTAGGAGCATAAAGAATGAATTTGCCGGCAGCAGTAAGCTGTCGGGCAATACAGTCGTTTCCGATGTTGATGTTTATAACTTCACCATCAATCCAGGGAAGTCGAAATTTGTCGATATTCGCCTCAACAATGCGGGCACCGCTGGCGATCTCGACATTGAGCTTTATAAGCAGGGTACAGCCACCCCCATCTTTAGCTCAACTCGCTCAGGCGTTGACGGCAGCGGCTTTTTTGAGCAAGAGCAAATTACGCAGCTGCTGGCTGAGGGCACTTATTATGTCAAAGTCTTTTCCAAGAATGGGGTTCTCAACCGTACCAAATATCAACTCACCGTTGACTCTAGCAATGAGCTGATCAATGGTGTGCTGACCAAAGACATCCGCCCGGGCACCAGTTCTTCAACCCCGTCTAACCTAACGGCCTCGTCGGGTACGGTCTTTTTCCTCGCGGATGATGGCACTGGAAAAACCCTGTATAACAGCGACGGCAGCTCAGATGGAACCGTCAAGGTGAATGGTGTAGGGACGTTTAACGAGTTTCCGCAGTTTGCGACGCTCTCAGACAACTCCTTCTTCCTTGTGAACGGCGGTAAGCTGTTTACTGGAACCGCTGCGGGGGGTGCAGAGGCAACCGAGGTTAATGAAGATCTGGCATTGTTGCTTGGCACCCAAAATACGAGCGATCTCAATATTCGTAGTCTTACGGCTTTTGGCGATTCCCTCTATTTCCTGGCTTCAACCGTTCTAGGCGGCTCTGGTGAAGGTCTGTTCCGCTTAAAACGCACGACGGGTAATGCAAATCCTGCGGGCGAGTTTGAAGTGGTGCAGGTTGTTGCGCCGTCCCCGAACGTGTTTACTGGGTCACTGCTGGCTAAAGCTGGCGATGCGCTCTACTTTACCAAAGCTAGTGGAGCGGTCACTAATACAGAGCTATTCCGGGTTAACAACGCGAGTGAGTTTGATAATGGCACGACGGTGCTTTCAGACAACGTTGAGCTTGTTAAAGATATCAACGCAGACCCAAATGCAGGGTCTGACATCAGCAATTTTGTCGCCATCGGCAATCGGCTTTACTTCACGGCTAAGGGGGCGGGCGGCAAGCAGCAGGTGTGGTCGATCGCCGATGTCACCAATCCTAGCGACCCTGTAGAACTTACGATTGCGGGCGATGCTCCTGAAATTAGTAATCTCACCGTCGTCGGCAGCACTCTATTCTTTGTGGGCAAAGCTGATTCGGGCAGTGGCGCAGAATTGTATCGGACGACTGGTGTTGCTTCTGAGGCAATTACGGGCGCTCCAGACTTTATCAACCCAGGTAAGCTCACCAACAGCGGTACTTCAAACGTACTCTACTTCTTGGCAGATTCAGATACAAACAACGCCGATAACGTTAATGCTTTCCAAGTGTTTAAGATCGGTGAAGATGGCTCCGGTTTGGCCACTCTGACCAACCCGACGACAAACGCCCTGTTCTACAACAACTTGGCTGCGGCTGGAACCAGTTTGTTCTTTACTGGGGGTGGCACGTTGTTTGAGAGCTCGGATGGCGGAGCGCCTGCGGAGGTGAAGGGCGAGAATGGTGCAACGGGGGCCTTTAGCGATATCAGTAACCTGACGGCAGCGGGCGATCGCCTCTACTTCACGGCTACCGGCAAAGATAGCTTTAACACTAATGTTGGGACTGAGGTGTTTGCAACCGATGCGTAATTCAGATTTGCTGAATTAGCTGAATTAGCTGAATTAACAGGGAGTCATTGTTCTCTCGTGTAGGGTAAAGCGTAGAGCGTCTGTCATGGGCGCTTTACGCTTTTTTGTGGGGCTTTTTTATGGGGCAGCGATCGCCCGGCGGCGGTAGGTTTCAAAGCGATAGCCAGGGTGACATTCTTGGGCGATGCAGTCAAAGTGGTGTTCGACGAGCGAGCGATAGTCTGGGAAGAAGGTATCTCCGTCGTAGTGGCCGTCTACAAGCGTCAGTTCGAGGGTGTCGGCGATCGCCAGCGCTTGGCTATAGATCGAGGCTCCACCGGCAATAAACAGCTTTGGGGCACCATCGGCCAGGGCGAGGGCCTGGTCGAGCGATCGCACGACCGATAGCTGAAATGGGTAGGAGGGGCGATCGCCCGTGGAGGCATCGTCTGGTGAGCGATCGGCTAAACAATCGACTAAGGGCAGGGTCGAAGACACGACAATGGTGTGGCGCTGGGGCAGCGGTCGCTGTCCGAGATCGTGCTGCCAGGTTTTGCGCCCAAAAATCACCGGATGCCCCAGGGTCAGTTGCTTAAAGCGGGCCAGGTCGGCGGGCAGTCGCCATGGCAATTTGCCACCTTGGCCAATCACGCGGTTTGATTGGGCGAGGGCGGCGATGATAATTCGCTCTGGGGCAGGCATTGGGAGGGTGGGTGTGACGTGGTGCAGGCATCTTGCCTGCGATGAGACCCGAGTAAAGGGTGAAGGGTGAAGGGTGAAGAGTTGGAAGGGTGGCTGGGAGAGTGGGAAGGGTGGGGATGCTTGGCTGGGTCTAGCGCTGTAGATTGCGGGGATCGAGGGCGTCGCGCAGGCCGTCGCCTAACAGGTTAAATGCGAGTACTGTGATCCCGATCAGGAGGGCTGGCGACCAGACTAGCCAGGGTTGGAGTACCAAAATTGAGGCATTGGTGGCTAGGGACAGCATGTTGCCCCAGGAGGGATCGGGCTGCTGGATGCCCAGCCCAATCAGGCTGAGGACGGCTTCGGCGACGATGAAGCTGGGAATTGATAGCGTGGCGGAGATGATGATGTAGCTGGCGGTTTGGGGCAAGACGTGGCGGGTAATGATGTAAAGCGATCGCCCGCCCATGGCCTTGGCCGCTTGGACAAACTCCCGCTCTTTGATCGACAGCACCTGCCCGCGAATGACTCGCGCTAGGCTGGCCCAGCCAACAAAGGATGTGATCAGCACGATTAGCAAAAACCGCTGGGTGCTGCTTAGCCCGGCCGGTAAGACCGCTGCTAGGGCAACCAATAGATAGATGGAGGGAATGGTCATCAGCACTTCGACGATGCGCATCAGGGCGCTGTCTACGAATCCGCCAAAGTAGCCCGAAATGCCGCCGACCAGCATCCCCAGCGGAAAGGAAATCAAAATGCCGATGATGCCAATGCTGAGGCTAATGCGTCCGCCGTAGACTAACCGGCTAAACTGGTCGCGGGCTTGCTCATCGGTGCCCAGCAGGTTGATCTGCGCGGGGCCGGTGGTGCCAAACAGGTGGAGGTTGCCAGCAAACCCTGGAAATAGCTCTACTTCTTCGATTTTGAGGGGTGAAAGCTGGGTGGGCAGGGGCAGCCGGAGCTGGAGGATGCGATATTCTGAGCCGCGTACAAACAGCCGCAGGGGCGAGGGCTGGGTGGTATCGACGTTAAGCTGGCGATCGCCGGTCTCAATGTCAACCGGGCCTTGGGTGGTGGGGTAGACGTGGGGGCCAATCCACTGATTGTCGCTGTTGCTCCAGTAGATCGTGGTTGGGGGCAGCAGTGACCCGTCTGGCTGCGCGCTGTAGGGACTGTAGGGCGCGACAAATTCGGCGGCAATGACGGTTAAGTAAAAAATCAGCAGCACCACTGCACCAAATTTTGCCAGGCTATTTCGTTGAAGCTTTTGCCACCAGTTCATAGGTCACGCCACAGCATAGTAAAAGAGAGCTTGAGAGAAATCTTGAGACGAACAGTGAAATTAATCATAAACCAGACTTCCCCTGGCTGGTGTGTCTCTTACCCGCTAGCTTCGACTGCGCTCAGCTAGCTGAGCGCAGTCGAAGCTAGCCTGCACCCTGAGCGCAGTCGAAGGGTAGAGTCTTTCCTAGGAATCGCCTTAGAGTGAATGAGTGGGATCGTGAATTAAATAATTCCTATCGGTCAAGTTCTTTGTAGGGGCGCACCGCTGTGCGTCCTGACCCAAGAATTTCAGGTTATTAGATCCACGATCCTTATTATTGATTTTGAGCCTCGGTTAAGTGGGGGATGATGGGTAGCGTTGACTACAGACAGCAAAATTTACAAGATCGGTCGTTTCGTGGGCAAGACTTGACGGGTGCAGATTTTAGCAACTCGGATCTGCGGGGCTGCGACTTTACCAAGGCGAGGCTGGTGGGCGCAAACTTTTCGGGCGCTAGGACTGGGCAAAGCGATCGCCAGAGAACCCAAATGGCGATCGCGGCGGTGCTGGGGCCGCTGCTGCTGTTTGGGGTCAGTTGGCTAGTGGTGGCTGGGCTGGGTCGCTTGCCGAGCCATGTACAGACCCTGGTGATGCAGTGGCTGCCGATTGTAGCAGCAGTCGCCGGGCTTTTATGGCGCGATCGCTTAATGACGCGTGCGCCTCGGTTTAGCGCTCTCATGGGCACAGCGGCAACGGTGGTGCTGGCGCTGGTGATGGTGGCCTTTACGGTGGGTTTGGTCATCGTCGGCGGGCTGACGGTGGTGCAGGGGAACGTGCTCTATGGGCTGTTTTTGCTGCTGCTGGCGGGCGTTTTTGTGCTGCTGACAAGGCGGATTTGGCGATGGGTGCGGGACTCGCTTCGGAGCGCACCGGGGACGCTTTTTCGGGCCGCAAACCTGACCGATGCCAACTTTAGCCATGCAGTAGTGGGGCATACTGATTTTTCCTTAGCCCTGCTGACGGGGATTTGTATCGAAGGCTGGGCGATCGCCCCCTACACCCGCTTTGACTTGGTGCAGTGCGATTACCTATACCTCGATGGGGCGCGTCACCAGCGTCAGCCCCAGGCAGGCAATTTTCAGCCGAGGGAATGGCTGCCCGTGCTGGCTGGAACTGCTCGGGGGCAAGGCTAAGGCATCCTAGCGCTGGGGAATATTAGAATCGCGCAGCCCGACGAGCCCATCACCATGGACGACGGTGACGCTATGCTCTACGGGCTGCCCGGCCTTGGTG
>DATNOW010000521.1:0-3714 GCA_036703515.1 Chroococcidiopsis sp. | reverse complement strand
CGCCATGCCCAACGACATTCCTTGGTTTATGCACCGAGGCGAAGGAACGATTTTTGCCTGGCTGTGGTTCCAAGACCTACCGATCAGCGACCAAGAGCTTTATCAAGCCCTAAAACAGGTTGGGGTCTTTGTGGTGCCCGGCAGCCCATTCTTCCCAGGACTGTCAGACGACTGGAGCCACATTCATCAGTGCCTCCGGATCAGCCTAACGGCACCCGATGACGACATTGCAGAAGGCATGCGGCGACTGGCACAGGTGGTCGAAAAGGTTTACCGGACGGGATCAGCGTCCTAATCTGACGGGAGTCTCAACGGGGTCGAATACCAGTTCACCCAACACCAGTCCATCCAGCGCTCATTCAAACCCAAACAGCCCTAAACAAACCCAAACGAAAAAGACGCTCAGATGAGCGTCTTTTTCGTTTGGATCTTTTTTTTTGAAAGTGATGGAAAACCAAGTTGAATCAGAATCAACTTGGAATAGCGCTAAGCGCAAACCGTTCAACTAGGAGCATCCACTAGAAACCCCGAAACAGCGAGGAATCATTACGCCTAGGCAGTGACGGCTTCAGCCACGACTTCAGCAACCGCCGCAGGGTAGATGCTGACTTTCTTCTGGCTCTTGCCGCGACGCTCAAACGTCACCACACCGTCGATCAAGGCAAACAGCGTGTCATCGCTACCCCGACCCACGTTTGAACCGGGATAGATTTTGGTGCCGCGTTGACGCACCAAGATGTTGCCTGCTTTAACGACCTGGCCGCCATAGCGCTTAACGCCTAGGCGCTTAGCATTAGAGTCGCGCCCGTTGCGAGTACTACCGGTTCCCTTCTTATGAGCCATGTTATCCTCTCTCGCTTTTGAACTACTTTAACCAACTCAGACCACTCTGTACGAGTGAGATGGCCCAACAGTGGTGGACAGGCTTGTGGATAAGCTTGTAAACAAGCTGCTGTAGACAAGCTGTAAGCAAGCTGTGGGCAGGCGATCGCCTATTCGGCAGCCGCTTCAGCGGCCGCGGGCTCTGCTTCGGCGCTAGCAGCGGTCAAAACAACACCACCCACGTTGATGGAATTAATCATCAAACGGGTCAATTCTTGCCGGTGACCTTGCTTTTTGCGGGTCTTTTTCTTAGGGCGCATCTTGTAAACGATAATCTTGCGTCCCCGGAGATGGCGCAAAGCAGTGGCTTCTACGGTCGCGCCAGCCACCAAGGGCTGACCGATGGAGACTTCACCATCGTTTTCGACAAAGAGCACCTGATCGATCGTCACGTTAGCGTTTTCTTCGACCGCAAGCAGCTCAACATCGTAAAAACGACCGGGCTCAACCCGAATTTGCTTGCCGCCTGTCTCAATAATTGCGTATGCCATGATTTGTCCTACTAGTGCCGTACAGGTGGCGGGGTTAAACAGAAATCTTTGGCCAGGATGCTTTACCTGAGCGCCTTTGAGAGAATTTCTCTAAGACGGGCAAGCGATCCACAGGACAAGATCTACGCGCTTTGAACCTGATCCGAGCGAAATTTACAATCGATCTACAATCATCCCTATTGAAGCCGCTGCCTGTCAAGTTAAATGAAGCGCATTTTCCAGATCCAAAGAATCAGGAATTTCACTCAGCGGTCACAGGATAGATGGGCGATCGCCCCATCCGTCCTCGTTAAGCGTGCCGTTTAAGAACAAGACGCGGAACCGTATGAAAAACGGCATGAAGAACCGGATGAATGATCATGAATGATCTAAACGGATACGTCATAGGCTACGCTACTAGCGGTCTTTGTAGCACGAGGCGTTCATGTTGATTTGGAGGAAACAACCCCATCTCGGGTTTGTCATTGTGCTAGCCATCCTGTTTTGGGTCGTCTGCAATGGGCTAGTGCTGCATCGCTTCTATAGTTTCTACTCCTCCTACGCCAACTACAACCAGGGCATTTTTGACCAGTTGTTTTGGAATAGTCTGCATGGACGTTTCTTTGAAAGCTCCCTGTCTTCGGCGCTGTCTAGTGCTGTCGTGCACGACAAGCTGCTGCCAGAGGTCAGCTATCAGCGCTTAGGGCAACACTTTACGCCATCACTGCTGCTGTGGCTGCCGTTTTATGCGCTGTATCCGTCGCCGGCCGGGCTATCCGTGTTGCAAACCACCCTGATGGCGGCAGCGGGGATCGTGCTCTATGGCCTAGCGCGCCACTACCATCCACCCCAGATCGCGACGCTGATCGCCGCGAGCTACTATGCCGCCAGCGCTGTGATTAGCCCCACCTTGGCGGATTTTCGCGATTTTAGTCAACTGCCGCTGTTTGTTTTTGGCACGCTGCTGGCAATGGAAAAACGGCGCTGGTGGCTATTTTGGACCCTGGCAGTGTTGACGCTATTGATTCGTGAGGATGCGGGCATTGTGCTGTTTGGCATCGGGCTCTACTGGGTCTTAAGCCGCCGTCAGATCGGGATCGGGCTGGGACTCTGCGCCCTTAGCGTGGTCTATGTGGCGACTGTGACAATCTGTGTGATGCCGACGTTATCGGACGACATTTCGCGGCGATTCATGATTGAACAGTTTGGGCACTTTGTCGATGATGACAACGCCTCGACCCTGGAAGTGATCGGCGGCATTTTGCGCAATCCGCTGCGGCTGTTGATAGAACTGGCGACGCCCGTAGATCGCACCCTCGGCTATCTGCTGGCGCAGTGGCTACCGCTGGCCTTTGTGCCCGCCCTCTCTCCCAGCGCCTGGATTTTGTCGGGTCTACCCACGCTGCAAGTGTTGATTCGACAAGCGCCCGATGCTCTGTCGATTAGCTTGCGCTACGCGCTGACCTTGGTGCCCGGTTTGTTTTACGGCGCGATTTTGTGGTGGGCGCAGCATCGCGATCGCTTTCAGCCGAAAGTGCGGCAGGTCTGGATTCTCTGCATGACGCTGTCGGTCTGCCTAGCGCTGCTGGGCAACCCCAATCGGGTGCTGTCGTTTGTCATGCCCGATTCGTTCCAGCCCTGGGTGTATGTGTCGCCCGTCCAGCAGTGGCAGCATGCGGGCGCAATCCGCAGTCTGCTGACCCAGATCCCCGCCGATGCCAGCGTATCGGCAACGGTTCACATTGCGGGGCATCTGTCAAAACGACGCGAAATCTTGCTGTTTCCCGATCTGAAGCTGCGCAATGATGCGGGGCAAGAGGTCTGGATGGACTATGCGATCGCTGATTTATGGGCGTTTGACCAATATCAGGCGGCGTTTGCAGACGATCGCACCAAGCTGAGGCAGGGAGTAACCGTCGTCAACCGCATGCTCAAGCGCCAAAACTATGGGCTCGTGGGCTTTGCTGATGGGGTGCTGCTGTTGCAGCGGCAGGCCGCATCAAATGGGGAGGCGATCGCCTATTGGCAGGACTATCTCAGCACTCTGGATCTGTCGTAACCGCAGCAAAATAACCGCAGCGAAAAAGGGAGTGGCGATCGCCACTCCCTTTGGGGTTAAAGCATTCAAGATAAATTGCTCTTACCTCGTGCTTGCACCATGTTTAGAACGTGTTTAGACCGCGATCGCAGGGCTAGAGGGCGCTTGCACCTTGGCCAACAGCTCGTGCAGCACTTCACCTTCAATCACCTCGGTTTCGAGCAATTTTTGGGTGATGGTTTCGAGCAAGTCACGGTTTTGGGTGAGGATGTCGAGGGCGTGCTGATGGGCCGTTTCCACGATCCCCTTCACCTCTTGGTCAAT
>DATNOW010000520.1:0-7508 GCA_036703515.1 Chroococcidiopsis sp. | reverse complement strand
CCCTACGCATATTTACAGAGATGCGGGAGGGCTGTCTACGCATATCTACATAGAATCGGCTGGGGGTATCGGCGGGGATATCTGGCTTGGTGGTTTTGGGAAACTTTTGCTGGACTGATTACATAAATTTTGGTTCAGAGTGCCCCCTCCTTTGGTAAACTATGAATTCTGTGGATGAATACAATCCACTAAACCTTGGAGAGATGGCCGAGCGGTTGAAGGCGCAGCACTGGAAATGCTGTTTAGGGGTAACTCTAACGAGGGTTCGAATCCCTCTCTCTCCGTTCTATACAGCTTGCGAATAGAACGGAAACGCTGATATAGCGCTGGAATCCTATATAAGGCTAAAAGCAGAGAGGGGAACGTCTATAGACGTTCCCCTCTCTGCTTTTAGCTAAGCTTTTGGCTGGTCAAATTTTCAACCTTTTTAATCGACCATTTTTTGTTGGCGAAATAAATAAGAACCTGAGTGAAGCAGTCGATTAGGACGGTTTAGCTACTTTTTTCTGCAGCTTGAGTCGTTCTAGGCTCAGCCCCGCCACACCAACGGTGACAATCAAGATGCCAATGATTTGAACGGGCTGCATTGCCGTGCGCTCGCCGGGGGTGATCACAAAAGCCATAAGCGCTGTCAGCACAGGGCCGCTAGAGGCAAAAATAGACGCCATGGCCGCGCCCATGAACCGTACCCCAAAGTTGTTCATTAAGTAGCCGAGCAGCGTCAGCGTCCCTAAGATTAGCCCGCAAACCAGGAGCCCGCCACGGTTTTCGGGGGGCACCTCTACAGACAGGTTGGGCAAAAAGATCAGGCTGAGGCTGGCTAAACAAAAGATCGTCACAAACTGGATCAGGCTGACCGGGACGGGATGCAGCTTGCGGAAGCTAACCTGCATAAAAATCAAGTAGAGCGCAAAGGCGATGCCCGATGAGATCGCTGTGGTCAGCCCTGAGACCGAAATGCTGGTGGTTGAAACGAGCTTGGGCAGTGCGGTCATGACCACCCCAGACAGGATGATAAACATCACCGTCCAGCGCAGGGCCGTGGGGCGATCGCCAAACAAAAACCAGGCCAGCGGCACGGTAATGATCGGATACATAAACAGAATGGTCACGGCCACCCCTGGCCCGACCTGCCCGATGGCGATGTAGATCAGCACCTGCGACAAAAACAAGAAGAAGCCGCTGCCGACTACGGTGACTAGCAGGGGGCGATCTTTAGAGAGCGAAAAGGCTTTGATATCCTTCCAGGCAGAGGGATAGAGAAATGAGGCGAGGGCCGCCATCATCGGCACCACGATCAGCATCCGCATCCACAGGATCAGCAAAGAGTTGCCAAAGCCGACGGGGATGAAGTTGCCGACGGGAATATGCCCAAACAAATCGACTTTGTAGTAAACAATGCCAACAACGACGTTGTGCAGCGATAGGGCCAGGGTTGAGAGCAAAATCAGACCCAGACCGACCTGAAACTGCGATAGCTTGGGGGCGCGGACGGGGGAACGCACCGATGAGGGGATGGCTTCGGGAGCGATCGCCGGAGCCGTAGAAAAGACACCCGAGTTGCCTCTGCTCCGTGCTCCCGTGCGGTAGCGCGAAAACACTAGGAAAAAGAATAGCGCCGCCAGCAGGATCGCCAGCCAAAAGCCCTTTTGTAGCGGGGTCAGCAGGGCGGGGCCACCGCCCGATAGGGCGCTGCCGATCAGTTGGGCCAAGGCATAGAGCACCACCAGCCCGATGCCCATGCCGATGCCGATCCCCATGCCAATCCACAGCCACGAAGACTGGGGGGCGGTGGCGAGGGGGGCTGCGGGCGCGTAGGGCGATGGGCGAGCGCCGTTGGGCGGAAAGCCGGGTGGCATTATGCCGTTTGAAGGGCTGTTTGAAGGGCCGCTTAAGGGGCCGGTGGGTGGGTGGGATTGCCCCGAAATAGCAGGTGCATAGCCATTGCCGCCATTGCCGCCATTGCCGCCCGCCATGCCGGCTGCACCAGCCATGCCAGCACCCCGTTGCGCCGCTTGCTCTTTGGCAATTTCGAGCTGGAGCTGCTGACTTAGCCGCTTGACCAACGCCTCTAAAATAGCTTCGCCCTGCTGTTCTAGGGTTTGCATGCGGCTAATTTGCTGCGATAGCCCGCTCTGGTAGCTGTTGAGGTCATTTCTGAGGGCGCTCAGGGTGTGGTTGAGCGTCATATCGAGCGAGGCCAAAAGCTGGTAAGCATTGTCGCCGTAGCCCATCTCTGCGGGCGGTGGGGAGAGGGTGCCGCCTGCGGCAGTGAGACCCTGGCTTCCGGCTGGAGGATAAAGGTTGGGGGATTGGTTAATGCGCTCGACCAAGAGTGTGTGCAGGTGGGCCGCCATCGCTTTGGCCAACTGCTTGGCCCAAACTTGCTGTTGGGCAAGCTGCTGCTGCGAGAGCAATTGCCCCTGCTGCGCTTGAATCAGCTCTTTTTGGTCGCTCAGCCGGTCAATGTCATTGAGGAGGCGTGATTTTTCGGCTTGCAGTCGCTGGATATCTTGGCTGAGTTGCGCGACCCACTCGTGCTGCAACGTTTGCAGGTCTTGGGTAACGCTCTTGAGTGCTCTCTCCGCTGCGGTCGGATCGTTCGTTCCCGTGTTGTCTGGAAGGTTGTCTAGTCGTGCCATCTGTGTGCAACCCCTAGCGGATTAACAAACGTCGATACTGTCGATATTACTTTCGATACTTGGGAGAAAGGCAATCAGGCGAAAGTACCCAAATTGTCCATATTCTACTGAAGAATCGCAGGGTGTGGCGGAGAAATTGGGGGGATGGGGTCTCGCCGCTTCACGATAGTTCAAAATAGTTCAAAAAATGCGCCCAGGGATAGCCCCAGACCGGGAACTAGATCGGGAACCCGATCGGGAATATTACGTGCTTCTGAAGTGTATCGAACTTGGGGCGATCGCAATCTGTAATTTCCCCTATATTCATTGCGATTTCATTTCCCACCTTGAATTTCCCCATTTACCGTCTCACCAAACGAGATAATGGAGGCTGCATTTTGCGCGTGCTTCCCCTTTGTCGTTAGGTTGATCATGACTCCGACCCCAAAAGCTCCGACCCCAAAAATTGTTGTTTTAGACGATGACCCGACCGGTTCTCAAACCGTGCATAGCTGTTTGCTGCTGACCCGCTGGGATGTAGACACGCTGCGGCTAGGGCTGGCCGATGATTCCCCGATTGTGTTTATTTTGACGAATACGCGGGCGCTGCCCCCCGATCAGGCGGAGAGCGTGACGCGGCAAGTGTGCCACAACCTGAAGCAGGCGATCGCCCTAGAGCAAATCCACGACTTTTTGGTGGTCAGCCGTTCTGACTCGACCCTGCGCGGCCACTACCCGATTGAAACCGACGCGATCGCCCAAGAGCTGGGCCCCTTCGATGCTCACTTTCTCACCCCGGCCTTTTTTGAGGGCGGGCGCATTACCCGCGACAGCATTCACTACTTGTTAGTGAACGGTGTACCTACCCCCGTAGACCAAACCGAGTTTGCGCGTGACTCGGTGTTTGGCTACAGCACCAGCTACCTGCCCGACTACGTTGCCGAAAAGACCCACGGGCGGATCCCGGCCGCACAGGTCGAGCGGTTTTTGCTCAGCGACATTCGGGCGGGCAGCCTAGAGCGGCTGCTGCACCTGCATGATAACCAGTGCGTCGCCGTCGATGCCGAGGTGCAGAGCGACCTCAACCAGTTTGCGGTTGATGTTTTGGCGGCGGCATCCCAGGGCAAACGCTTTTTGTTTCGCAGTGCGGCCAGCCTGCTGACGGCGCTCGCGGCCCTGCCGCCCCAGCCCGTCGCCCCCGAAGATGTCGGCACCTATACCCGCGGCGGCAAGCCTGGGGCGGTGATCGTCGGCTCCCATGTCAAAAAAACCACCGAGCAGCTTGAGGACTTGCTGCAAGCGCCCGGCATTGCGCCCATTGAAGTCAATGTTTCCTACCTGCTGCCCGAGCGCGCTGCCGAGCGTGAGGCCTGGTTTCAAGCGCTGCTGCAACGGATCCAATCGAGCCATGCTGAGGGGCTGACGCCTGTGGTCTATACCAGCCGCCAAGAGCTGACCTTTGCCGATGTGCAGACACGGCTTGACTTTGGGGTGGAGGTGTCAAATCTGCTGATGACGATTGTGCGATCGCTGCCCTCGGATATTGGCTTTTTGATCAGCAAAGGCGGCATCACCTCCAACGACGTTTTGAGTACGGGGCTGTCCTTAACCGCCGCTCGGCTGCTGGGGCAGATTTTACCCGGCGTGTCGATGGTGCGCACCCCGCCCGATCATCCGCTGTTTCCCAATCTGCCCGTGGTGCTGTTTCCAGGCAATGTGGGCGATCGCACCTCCCTAGCGGCGGCCTATCTGCGGCTGCGGGGCAAATAGGCGATAGGGCCCAATAAATTTTCGCTCAGATTGTGCCGAAAGCCAGCTTGATGACTAAGATGGATAGTTAATTTGTACCGCCGAGTCGTGTAGTTCCAATCTTCTCGAATGAATTCTGATCCTTCCGCGCCCATTCCTGTGCCCCCCGTCTTACAGCCCGCACCCGAAGGGGCTTCTAACATTCAAGTTCGGTTTAAAAGTGAAGGCGGAAAGTTATTGTTGCTGCTGCCCCCCGAAACCGAGGTGGCATCGTCGGCCCCTGTTTGGGTCGAGCTATTGCAGCAGCTCAAGCAGCGGCTGAATGCCAGCGATCGCTTTTGGCAGCCCAATACGGCGGTGCATTTGGTCGCTCGCGATCGCTTGCTGGATGTGCGCCAGCTCCAGGCGATCGCAGAGGCCCTGAGCGAGCAGCAGCTTCAGCTCAAGCGGATCTACACCAGTCGGCGGCAGACAGCCGTAGCCGCGGTCACCATTGGCTACTCGGTAGAGCAACACTCGCCCATCGCCCACCTCAACCCCTCTGTGGAAACCGGGCAAGCGTTGGACGATCCGCTCTATGTGCAGACCACGCTGCGTTCTGGCATGGAGATCCGCCATCCCGGAACCGTGGTGATTGTGGGAGATGCCAATCCCGGCAGCTCGGTGATTGCCGATGGCGATGTGATTGTGTGGGGCAGTTTGCGCGGCGTGGTGCAAGCCGGGGCCAATGGCAACAGCCGCTGTCTGATTATGGCGCTGCGGATGGAGCCGACCCAGCTTCGCATTGCCAGCTATGTGGCCCGCGCCCCAGAGACACCGCCCGCCCAATATCAGCCCGAGGTGGCCTATGTCACCGCCGAAGGCATTCGGATTGCCCGCGCCGCCGATTTTTCTAAAGGTCGGGTGCTACCGCCAATCAGTTAGAGTAGTTTAGTTCGGCGGATCGTCTGATAGTTTGATAGTTTGTGGGGGCGATCGCGTCAGGGTCTCGCCAGCCCGTTCCCTTGGTTCTCGGCGGCGAATTTGCCCAACCCGGTCGATTCTTTGTCATAATGCCTAGTCTATTCCCGTCTAGCTGTTCCCCAAAAACTGTTCCCCAAAAACTGTCCCTAAAAGCCTGTCTCCAAAAGCCCGTCTCCAAAACCTGCTGTTATTGATTCCCTAACGCCATCCATGAGTCGCATTATCGTCGTTACATCTGGCAAAGGTGGGGTCGGCAAAACCACCTGCTCTGCTAACCTGGGCATGGCTTTGGCTCAGCGCAATCATCGGGTTGTCTTAGTCGATGCCGATTTTGGGTTAAGAAATCTAGACCTGTTGCTGGGGCTAGAAAATCGCATCGTCTACACCGCTGTCGAGGTGCTGGGCGGCGAATGCCGTCTGGAGCAAGCGCTGGTCAAAGACAAGCGCCAGCCCAATTTGGCGCTATTGCCCGCTACGCAAAACCGCACCAAAGATGTGGTGACGCCAGAGCAGATGAAGCAGCTCGTTGATGAGCTTAGCCCCAACTATGACTTTGTGCTGATCGACTGCCCGGCGGGAATTGAGACCGGCTTTAAGAATGCGATCGCCGGGGCCACAGAAGCACTGATTGTGACCACACCCGAAATCGCCGCCGTGCGCGACGCCGATCGCGTCATCGGGCTGCTCGAAGCCAACGACGTTAAGAAAATCAATCTGATTGTCAACCGCCTCAAGCCCGCTATGGTGCAAGAGGATATGATGATGTCAGTCAAGGACGTCCAGGAAATCCTGGCGATTCCGCTGATTGGGGTCGTGCCCGACGACGAGAAGGTGATTGTCTCCACCAACCGAGGAGAACCCCTCGTCTTATCTCAGACCCTATCGCTCGCAGGGATTGCATTTAGCAACATTGTGCGCCGATTAGAAGGGGAAACCGTTCCCTTCCTCGATCTAATGGCCACCCATGATGACCTATTTTCTCGCATCCGGCGGATGTTTCGCAGCACCTCTCGCTAGCGGCGGTTGCCTGAGAGCATTGCCTGAGAGCGTTGCCCAGAACGTTGCCCCCGTCATGACGTTGTCTATGTTCTTTCCCTTCCACCTTATTAGCCCTTCCAAGGTGCCATGATCAGCGAATTCCTTGAACGACTTTTTCCCCGAACTACCCCTTCTGCTGAATCGAGCCGAGAGGCAGTCAAACGTCGTTTGCAGATTGTGCTGGCGCACGACCGGGCTGACCTCCCCCCCGAAATGATCGAAAAAATGCGGCAAGAAATCCTAGAGGTGGTTTCTCGCTACGTCGAGATCGACCCCGAAGAGTCGGAGTTTGCGCTAGAAAATAATCAGCGGGTCACCGCCCTGATCGCCAACCTACCCATCCGCCGCATTCGCGGTGAGTAGGGCAAGGGGCGATCGCAAAGGCAGTCTGTCGATACTTAATTGCCCTGACCTCGGTTCCGACCTAGGCCGAATGCGTTAACAGATTTTGCACAACTTCCACAAACCGAATAGGGTGCTCGGGTGTAATCAACAAGCTGCGTCCATGCGATCGCTCCACCAGGACAAACTCATCCAACTGCGAGATGTAAAACTCGATTAAACCTTGCTTGCTCGTCCATAGCCAGCCAAAGCCACCCCATAAACCCCCCACACCAATCCGCATTGCCCAGCCAAATTCTTGGTAAAACGTTTCTTTGCTGATGCAGCGAACGCGAGAGATGCTGCCGATGGGAACGGTGCGTTGCCAACCGGGAAACACCATCTTTAGGTCATCGTCAGCCACAACAAAGCGATAGGGGCGGCACCATAGCCAGACGCCACCGCACACCGCGATGAGCAATAGCGCTACCCCGCCAGACACGGGTTCGTGGGTGGTCAGCGCAATCACTCCCAAAATCAGCGGTAACGTGAGAACTGCCGTGGTTAGCCACTTGAGGCTAGGCGACATCGCTGCAAGAGAAAAGCTGTGACTCATGACTCCGATCTCACAACACAAAGAGCGGTTGTTTTGTCGATAGCCCTAGCCTAAGCGATGGCAAGGCGAATGATTTTATTGCTTAAAAAACTCAACATCTTCCCCGCTAGTTTTCTCCGCCCGAGTTACCCGCCCGAGTTACTCGCTAGATGGCGATCGCTAGAGTGCAAACTGCTTGATTACGTCGTGGTAGGGCTGTT
>DATNOW010000519.1:0-2587 GCA_036703515.1 Chroococcidiopsis sp. | reverse complement strand
TCGAATCGGGTTGGATTGCCGCACGGGGATGAACAATCCACTTCAGATGGTCTACATATTGACGCAACAGTCTACGAATGTAGTAGCTTGCAGTAGGAGAGAGATTCATCACTCAAAATCCAAAACTTGGTTAAATTAGCGTTAAGGATTGTGGCTAAACAAGCCAGCTTGTTAACGTTTGCAAGTTCGGTAAGCCGCTTTTAGCGAAACTCACGTTAGAACTTGCTAAATTCCTAATGCTTAGCAGTCTCCACCGCATAGCGATCGCCTTGATCAATCAGACGATTGGCTGTCATCCCCACACGAACGCGTATCTAGAGTCGGGAACCCCCTAGATTTCTGTGAAAGCAGGAATGATGCTGAACTATAAATCGGTGGGCTGAATTAAATTCAGCATAGTTGCTGGGTTTTGTCCATTGGAGACGCGTTGCAAACAACTACGCCCAACTATTGCAGGAAAAGGGTTTCGACTGCGCTCAACCCCTTTTTCACCGGGAGTCAAGCACTGAGACGTTGGCGCAAGCGCTCAGTCAAGCGAGCAGGCAAACGCCCAGTCGAAATGCGTCTTACAAGTAAATTACGAGTCAATAGGATCAACGGCGATCATCAGTGGGTTTTACGACTTGCTCTAGGTGCTTTTGGGACGGCTATGTGTAAATCACCCTTGACTTGAGAGTAACGGGGAAATGTGAAAAACTTGGGGCAATTTTGCTCAAATGTCTATTTATGTTAATTATTCGCTGGAGAATTTTTTAGAGCTATCTAGTCACTGGGCATGTTCCCAGTAATCCGGTGTAATCCGATACAAGCCGATGCAAGACAAGCCGATGCAATGCGACGTAACTCGACCGATGGCGTTGTTTAGTCTCCAGGCAAATAGCAACGTCTCATGACCTTTTCGGCTGAGATATACTCCACTCGATTTACAGCTATTCAGAAATCACCTATTACTTTAGAAGAATGAATCGTGCAGGAGTGTAGGCTCAATGATGTCGCCAGAGGAAAAAGAAACGGGACGAATTGAAGCGTTTAGTGATGGGGTATTTGCGATCGCGATCACACTGCTGGTTTTAGAAATCAAAGTACCGAGCCATGAAATTGTCGAGTCGTCTGGCTTGGCGTCGGCCTTACTGGCTCTCTATCCAAGCTATCTGGCCTTTTTTCTCAGCTTTGCCACCATCTTGGTAACGTGGGTCAATCATCATCGCCTGTTTAACGTCATCCGCCGAAGCGACCATACTTTTCTTTATTGGAATGGATTTCTGCTTTTGTGCATTACCTTTGTTCCCTTTCCCACAGCGGTGCTAGCTGACTATTTGCTCCATCGCGAGGCAGCGGTTGCTGCTGGGGTGTATGCAGGGACTTTTTTAGTGATCTCGATCGCATTTTCGGGACTGTGGAAACACGCATCGAGGTCAGGTCGATTGCTGGGTCAAAATGCTCAGCGTGAAGAGGTAGAAGGCATTACCAAGCAATTCCGGTTTGGCATTCCGTCCTATACGGTGGCCTTAGCGCTCTCCTTTGTGTCGGCATGGCTCAGTCTAGCGCTTTGTGTTGTGTTAGCTATCTTTTTTGCACTGCGCGAAATTCCACTCAAGCGATTAGTATAGCGATCGCCATCATCGATTAAAGTTCTGGGGTGAGGGCGCACAGCGGTGCGCCTCCACAGAGAACTCGACTGAATAAGAATTATCTTCAGGAGAATGACAAACCGCACGCCAGAACCATAGGTTTATTGGGCACTCTCCGCTACATTCACCCAAAAATCAGCAGTAATAATTTCACCATTGCGGTTGAACTGTCCCCAGAGTTTGTATCGTCCCGGCTGCGGGAATCGCGCTGCAAAGTGGACTTGGTGAGCAGGCGTCTGATGTATAGCATGGGCATGGATGTAATTTTCTCGCGTCAAGACGGCCGCTTGGCGCACAATCACAAGATGACCTTGCTCACCAAGGTAGGGTTGGAGATCGGTAACGGGTTGCCCTGTTGCTGTATCTTTTAGGTCAAATTGCAAAATTACTTCTTCTCCCGCTCGGATGATCGCAGGGGTGTGGGTCAAATCGACTGTGGTCTGGCCAAAGGTTTTGGTATTGCTCCAGTCTATGTCAGCAGCGGGTGCAACACTTCCGCCGACCTGAGTCTTTAGCACAGAGACTTGTTCAGCCTGCCCTGTGGGTTGATAGTCACTAAATAATGTATAGCGACCCGCATGAGGAAACTGCGCTTCTACCTCAAATCGTCCATTACCTTGGTGGGTTGGATGAATATGCTGAAAAACTTGTAAATCGTCGCTGACCGCAATCAGGTGCATCACCTGCTCTTGAAAGCGATCAAACTGGGCGATCGCCTTACCATCACGATCTTGGATGTTAATTTGCAGCAGAGCTGGAGTGTTTGCCATAAGAGGGGCCGACGTTGTTAATTTTGCCTGGGTAGATGCAATAGGGGTGTCATGATGTCTTCCCTGTTCGGCGTGGCTGTCGGTATGGCTGTCAGTATGACTGTCAGTATGGCTGTCGGCATGACTAGCTGTCGATGGTGTAGTTTGATCGGCAGATTGATCAGCAGATTGTTCACTAGATTCAGC
>DATNOW010000518.1:0-5348 GCA_036703515.1 Chroococcidiopsis sp. | reverse complement strand
GTGGGGCAAGATTGGGTCAACCCAGATCGGATTGAGCTGATGCCTCAGTTTATGACCCGGCAAGATGTCCTCATCCAGGGTATTTTTGTAGCCTTGCGGGAAGAATTGGCAATGGGTGGCATCGGGGGCTATTTGCTCGCGGATAGCCTCAAAACAGCCTTGGCCATTCACCTCCTGCGGCACTATTGCACAACATCACCCAAACTTTTTAGCTATTCGCAAGGTTTATCTCCAGCCAAGCTGGCGTTGGTGATCGACTATATTGACGCGCATTTGCAGCAAAATTTGAGCGCCAAGGAAATTGCTGCGATCGCCCAAATCAGCCAATACCATTTCTTGCGGCTGTTTAAGCAAAAGATGGGAATCACGCTCCATCAGTACATTGTGCAGCGTCGGGTTGAGCGCGCAAAGGCGCTATTGCAGCACAGCCCACGTAGCCTTGCCGATATTGCGCTTAGGGTTGGGTTCTGCGATCAAAGCCATTTGACGCGCGCGTTTAAACGCACTGTGGGCGTGACGCCAAAAGAGTTTCTGAAAGCCAAATCCTAAAAGCCAGATTCTCAAAACCCGATTCTCAAAACCCGATCGCAAGCATTTACAAAAAGCGCGCAAGTTTCTTCTAGAAGTTTCAATTGCTAACTTCCTAAGCTATCAGCAACCGGTTTTAGGAGAAGTGAGTGATGCAAGCGAGTGAGATGCTGCACGTTGAAACAGTGCTGATTCCTACGCCTGACGGGCAAATGCCTGGAATTGTGTATAGCCATGGGAGCCCTCAGCGCCAGCCTGCTATTCTGCTGCTGATGGAGGCATTTGGCTTAACATCGCATATTCAAGAGGTCGCTGCCCGACTGTCTAGGGAAGGTTATGTTGTGCTGACACCGGATTTATATTATCGAGAGTTGCCAAATAACACGTTCAGCTATGACGAAGTTGAAATGGCCATGGCGATGATGTACCGTCTCAATTTTGGTGCCCCGATGGAGAACGATCTGCGAGCTGCATTGGGCTATTTGAAGTCAAGACCAGATGTGCTTTCAGAGCGGGTTGGGGTGACGGGTTTTTGCTTGGGGGGCGGGTTGAGTTTTCTTGCAGCCTGCCGATTTTCAGATCAAATTGCGGCAGCGGCTCCCTTCTACGGCATGGTTTTAGACGAGTGGGTTGCGGCAGTAAAAGATATTACGGTGCCGATCTATCTATTTCATGGCGGGATGGATCCATTTATCCCCTTAGAGCGGATTCAGCACATTGAGTCTCGTTTTAAGCAGTTAGATAAAGATTACAGGTTAAAGATCTATCGGGATGCCGATCATGGTTTTTTCTGTCACGAGCGTTCTTCCTATAACCATTTGGCAGCGGCCGATTCATGGCAGGAACTGACGCAGTTTTTTGGCCAGCATTTGCAAAAAAATGCACAAAATGGGCGATAAACATTAGTCTATCGCCAGAGTTATGATGCGATCGCCACCGCTAGCCAATTTGCATTGATAGCGCGATTATCCTGAAGTTGCGGGCGTGATTAGCAGGCTGCATTTGCAGCCTGCTAATTGCCAACTGTTAGCTGCCTAAAATAGTGAACTGTAAAACATCATGCCCGGCACCCTGTTTGTCAAACTCGATGTGCTTGCCGCGCAGCTTCAGATTCAAGATTTTTTCCAATGCACCTTGCACGGCACCGAGGGTGTAGCTGCACTCGCGATCCGAGCCGTCTGGTTCACCCGCCGTGCACACGGTTTCTCGGGTGTAGACGGTGTAAGCACCTTCGGATTCGACGATTTTGTCGATAATGCACAGGCGCGTGCCTTCTTTGCCCAGGGCTTTGTCCATTAGTGTGGTCAGTTCTTCGAGCGGGACTTTCTTATCGCTTAGCCCCAACTCATCAATCAAACTTCTGCCGCGTGCCCGCCCCGCAGAAATGAATGCGATCGCCGCTGCCTTTTTGCCCAGTGCTTCTTCAACGCCGGTGACGATGGCCTTGGTACAAACAATGCTGTTGAAATCTCCCAACGTGGGGCGTAGTGTAGACATGTGAATCTCCTTACAAAAAACTAGAAATGTTGTGTAGAAGTGCTGTGTAGAAATGTTGTGCAGAACAGGCAAGCAGGGCGATCGCGATGCGTTATGCAATACGAGTCGGGCAATCTAGAGCGTTGAATGTAGATCGTTGGGAATCGGCTTGTTGGAAGGTGGCTCGTTGACGGTGGAGAGAAGCGATCGCTAGGTTTTACTTCTGAGGAAGCCGACTAGGCTGGTTAAGAAGGAATGGCTAACCCGCGTGTCGGTTTGCGCCTTGGCTGCCGAGACGGTGGCACCCGCAGGCGAGAGGACGGCCTCTTGCATAGCGTCACTTTCCATTGGCATGGCTGTCGTTAGCATGGTTTCGGGCGGCATGGTTTCCGGCACGATGTCTTCAATTAAGCCCACCACGCTCAAGCGAAAAACAATACGCTGTACTTCTGCCACTGGAAGCTGTAAGTGGCGGGCAATCGTCACGATCGACTCATGACCACCGGTAAACTCCCACACCTGCCATTCCGTTGTGCTAAGACGCAATTCAGGTTTGCCCTTAATCACGCTAATAAGGGTAGAAGCCGGGTCGGGAAGCTTACTTTCTAGAGCAGACCAATCTCGCAAAACACGTAATCCTGACAGCGTTACTTCGGTGGCTGGAGCGCTCAGACCCGTCATTTCGTCTCGCGGCAAAATAACGTTGCAGTCAAAGCGAAACCAACCGTCAACCAGGCTGAAGAGGGCGCAAACCCGCTGCATTACCTGCGCGCAAAAGAGCAGCTTTACCTGTTCTGCGGTCAAAATATTCTGTGATTTGAGATAAAGACCCAGCGGAATTTGAGTGCTACACTGCTGTGCAAAGCGACTGGCAGCGTGATTGCCCAACCATCCGCGTTGACTAATCATGGTGATTAACCCACGGTGATCGGCGCGATCGGCAGCGGCAACAATTCGTCCTTGATTAAACCAGATGTAGTGAGCCCGATTTTGGGGTGAATTGGATTCAGGCTGCTCAAAAACCGTTAGCAATCCTTGCTTGTTTCCCTGCTCTAGAAATTGGAATATCTCAGCGAGGGAAAATTCAGTGAGACGTCCAGTAATGGTCATGATGTTCCCTTCTTCTTCCGCTATCTGTGAAAATGGAAAGCCCTATGAAAATGAGAAGTTTGGCTCTGACGACGTTTGCCGTCATTCTTGCTCAGAATGAAAACCCTTGGGATGCTTTGATCGGCTAGACCAAGACGAGCTTCAATTCAGAAATGACGCGCTTAATTTCTAGCATCAAGACCCCTTGTTTGACGGCCTTGTTGGCCAAGACCAAAAGCACGGCATCTTCGGCACAACTGGTGAGCACGCCATAGCCCATATCCCCTTCTACATAGATGCGGTCAATGGTGCCCCGCGATAGCTCATGACCAATCCGTTCACCCAAAGACAGCATGGCAGCAGACATGGCAGAGACGCGTTCTTCATCCATGCCCGCGGGCAGGCTGTTGGCGAGCGGCAAACCATCGGGGGTGACTAGGGCGGCTCCTTCTACGTCACTGGTGCCGGTGACGAAGTTTTGAATCATGGTGTTCAGTTTGTCAACATTGATGGCCATGGTGGATTCCTCAAGGTAAGAGAGTAAAACTATTGCCTAAAATCGGCAAAGTGGAACGTCAGTTTAAAGCTTGATAAGGCTTGGAAAATCGAGTGCGACTGAGGAGATACTGTGCATCAGAACGCTCGAAAATCTGTAGAGGCGGGTGGCATAAATTTGTCAAAAGGCGAGAATGCTTAGAACTTTAATTGGCTTGGAAGGAGCGCCAGCGTGGGATGCGAGATGGTGTGAAGTGATGCTATGTAGGGAGGATAGACCCATAACTCAGTACTTACCAAATGTCTATTTAAGTACTGTTGAAATCAATCGGCTGAGCGTTTCGCTTGAGTGTTTCACGATGCTGAGTGGCATGGGTTTGTATCGCACTCTAGTTGTATCAGCTTGTGTTCTGATGCAGTGGTGGAGTAAATACCTATCTTTTCAAACTTGCCATTTTTATAAGAGATTGAAGGAGCTTCTAAAATTTGCAAAAATGCGACTTTAACAAATGTATTTAAACGCTCATAAACTCAAGCCTGCTGCGAAATCGGTTGATTTTGTCTAGGAAGCTCGTTCCGCCTAGGTTTAGACGCGGGGTTGGTTTTGATTGGGGGGCGGATGAATTGTAAAAAAAATGTATCTAATCTCCGGGTGTTAGCCCTTGGGCGACGAATAAGGAATACTGCCTAGCTTGACGCTGAGCGGGGTGGGGCGATCGCCACTCTGGTAAAGAACGGTAACGACTCATTCGGCTGTGCGCTCATACTATTCGCTTTTTTATGAGAAATCCTTAATATTGCTTCAAGAAGATAGGGGGTCTAGGTAAACTTATGCGGTTGCTGGCGGCGATCGCCTGGGTGCAGGGTGGGGAATTACGGGGGATAGGAGTCCGTGAATCCTCGGAATATTTTGTGATGTCTCGTGATGTTGCCACTGGGAGTGAGTGGTTGAAGCGAGAGATGGAGGTGATGCAAGACTTGCATGGGGCGTTGCCCAAGGCAGACACGAAACATTTTCGCCTGGTCGATATAATCGTTAAGGGCCAGCGGGCTCCACGGTGCTTTACAGTTATGAGCCTCACGAATGAATCAGTATTTTGCAACGGTGGCGCGGGGGCTAGAACCGCTGGCGGCACAGGAATTAGAACAGTTGGGTGCCCATGCGGTCGAGCCAGGCTTTTGTGGGGTGGCCTTTGCGGGCGATCGCACCCTGCTCTATCGCGTTAACCTGTGGGCCCGCCTGCCGTTTCGCATTTTGATGACGCTGCGCACCTTTCCCTGTCGGGATGCGGAAGATCTCTATCGGGGTATCCAAAAAATTGACTGGTCGCAGTATCTCACCCCCGATATGACGCTGGCGGTGAACGCGACCGGCAAAAGTGAACAGCTCAACCATACCCATTTCACCGCACTCCAAGTCAAAAAGGCGATCGTGGAACAGCAGCAGTCGCAAACGGGCGATCGCTCCAATGTAGAGCTGCAATCGCCCGATCTGCAGGTCAGCGTCCATATCGAACGCGACCACTGCACCGTCAGCCTCGATAGCTCTGGGCAAAGTTTGCACCGTCGGGGCTACCGTCCGGCCGTTGGCGCGGCCCCGCTGAAGGAATCGCTGGCCGCGGCGCTGATCCAACTGTCGGGATGGCAGCCTGAGCAAATGTTTTACGATCCGCTGTGTGGGTCGGGGACGCTGCCGTTGGAGGCGTGCTTAAAGGCACTCAACATTGCACCGGGGCTATTTCGCGAACGGTTTGGCTTTG
>DATNOW010000517.1:0-6809 GCA_036703515.1 Chroococcidiopsis sp. | reverse complement strand
GCCCAGTTGCCGATGCTGGCGGTTGCGCCGGTAAAACGATTAAAAAACGTGGATTTGCCCGTGTTGGGCATTCCTAACACCGCAATCCGTTTCACTGGTATTCCCCCACTGCTGTAGGTTGGCTCAATCCGGGCTCTACCGTAAGCGCCTCGACCAGAAGTGGCTCCAGGGCAAGTGGTTCTGGGGCAAGTAGTTCGTGGGAAAGCGGTTCTGGGGCAAGCGGTTCTGGGGAAAGTAGCGTTATGGCAATATTCTGAGCATCCCGGCGGCGGAGCATAACCTCTGTTGTGCCAACGCGCACATGGACAGGGCCCGACAGCCAGGATCGCCGCAGCATTTTTACCGGACGCCCTTGACGAAAGCCTAAGGCCAGCAAGCGCTGATGCAGCCCCGGGGGCATATCAAGGCTGGCAATAATGGCGGTGTGTCCAGCCTTTAGGTTGGCAAGATGATGATTGGCTTTAGACATGGATTAATGAATCTTTCAGGAAGATCGAGGAAATAAACAGTTAACAATGAGTCTGCTCTAAAAGCGACTTGATTCTAAAAAACAATTTCACTATTGCAAATAGTTCTTAATAGCTGTTTAAAGCCTCACATAGAGACTGGGGCTGTGTCAATCAATCTCAAGCTGATGCCAAAATTGATGCCAAAATTAATGGTGGTTTTTCAAGAGTTCTATGGGTTTCTCAAGATTTCTAAAGCATCGCTGCCGCTGGTCAGGCCGGAATTCAGCAAAAAGTAGCAGGCGGGCGATCGCCCGCCTGCTGGATCTCCAACAGCCCTCTCCAATCATCTCGGCGCTGATTTCCAGCGTCTATCTGCTGTTACGAATCCCCCACCGCCTCGTGCTGAGCAATCTGCCCTATTGCTGCTCTATTGCTGCTCTATCGCTGCCTCAACTTTGGCTTACCTTTGGCTTACCTCTGGCTTACCGTTGGGTTTACGATTTTGTTTTTCAAGCTGATGCCATGCGATTCTCTGCCGCCGCTCAACTCTGCATAGACATCAGAATTCATTAGAACCTATTTTATTGATGACCGAGTGCTATTTCAGTTGTTCCAGTAGGCGATCGCCCACTCGCAGCGCATTGGCAATAATGGTCAGAGTCGGATTTACGGCAGAACTAGATGGAAAAAAGCTGCTATCGACCACATAGAGGTTCTCTACATCATGGGTGCGACAGTCTAAATTGAGGACGGAAGTGGTGGGGTCTTGGCCAAAGCGACAGGTGCCGCATTGATGCCCTACCGTTTGAATCGTGACGGTATTGCGCGGATAAATGCTGAAGGGAATGCAGTGTTCGGCGCGATCGACTTGTTGGAGGATGCCCACCCACCGTCGAATCAGGCGATCGCTGGCTTCTAAATTATTCGGCTTGTAGTCTAAGTAGAGGCGATCGCCCTGAACGCGCACTCGATTGGCGGCATCGGGTAAGTCCTCGGTTTGGAGCCACCAGCCCACGGTGCGATCGGCAACCATCTTTAATTCGGCTCCCGGTCGCAATTTTAATAGTGGCGCTAACAGCGCGGGCGCTTCTGCGGGGAGCATATCTGCCAAAACGTTTCCGGTATTTTGCACCAGACCCATCGGGTAAGGAAAGTCGGGTTCACCCCAGTAGAAGTCACTGACGCAAATCGTTTTTTGATAAACTGCCGGGTTTGGGGTGGTGCTCAGTTGCACCAGCGCCGTGCAAACGTGCTTCATTAAATTTCGTCCCACCTGATCCGACGAGTTGGCTAACCCATTGGGGTGCTGGTCGTTGGCGGAACGCAGCAACAAAGCGGCGGAGTTAATGGCACCGCAGGCTACCACGACGATGTCACCGGTAAAAAATTGCGCTTCCCCGTGAATGTCTGCTTCCACCTGCGTTACTTCCCGTCCAGAGGGACTGGTGTGCAGTCGCGTCACTTTGGCGTCTGTCAGTAATGTAATGTTGGCGGTTTGCCGAATTGGTTGAATGCAGTTGACATCCGCATCGGCCTTGCCGTGAGTTAAGCAGGGAAAACCATCGCAGGTATCGCAGCGAATGCAGTTGCCTAAGGTTTTATCGACTTCGTTGAGCTTCAGCCCAAGGGGCAGATGGAAGGGGTGCAAGCCAACCTGAGTGAAGGCATCGACAAGCTGCTGCATCCGGGGTTCGTGGCTGATTGCGGGATAGGGGTAGGGCAGGCTTCGGGGTGGCTCGGTCGGGTCAGTGCCTGCCTGTCCATGCACGTCGTAGAGTTGCTCTGCCTGGAGGTAGTAGGGATCAAAATCGCTATACTTGAGCGCCCATTCTGGCGAGATGCCGTCTTTGTGCTGAACTTGGCCAAAGTCGCGATCGCGCATTCGCAGCAGAGCCGCACCATAGACTTTGGTGTTGCCACCGACCCAGTAATTCATAGCGGGACGGAAGGATTTATTATTGACATCAAACCACTGTTCCTCAGTGTGATATCGCTCTTGTTGGTAAACTTCTCTGGCACTCCAGTTTTCTTTTTCTCTGGGTAGGAAGGTTCCTCGTTCTAGAATTAATATTTTTTTGCCGCTGGAAGCCAGATGGTAAGCCAACGTGCCACCCCCCGCTCCTGTACCAATGATGATGACATCGTAGTGGGAATGCGTAGTCATGAATGCTGTCCTTTAGATAGGTAGGCGATCGCTCAGTTCCGTCGTTCCGTCACAGTTGTTGTAGCTACAGCGAAAAATACAGCGTTTGTGCTTGTCGTGATGCAGTTTGGCGCACTTCACGGCCCGGGCCCCAAACAGAGATTGATAAAGCTCTGCGGCCAGCCCCATTCCCATGGGAGGAACAATCAGATAGAGCCAGAAAGCAGTCCAAATTTGAGACGGCAAGGCAGAGGCAAAACTGCGGGCAGGATTCATGCCAAAACCAGAAAAGGGAGCCTCAAACGTGACGTAAAGCATGACTAAACAGCCTGAAAACAAGCCAGTATGAGCGCTTAATTGTGGGTTATTGCTCGTTAGTAGCACTGTCATCATCATGATGAATGCAATTAGCAATTCACCCACTAAAGCACCCATCCAACCGACACGACCGGGAACCGTGACAATATAATTGACGGGCGGTTGGGTAAAGAGTTGATTAAATATTAGAGCCACTAAATAAACGCCGATGAGCCCTCCTAAAGCCTGGAATAGCACATAAAAGAAAGCATCCAGCGATCGCACTTTCCCTAACCGATAAAACGTTAACGTCACTGCCGGGTTCATGTGAGCGCCAGACTGTTTTCCCCAGGGGGAATAGACGAGGGCGATCGCCGTTGTTCCCATGGCAATGCCAATCAGAAATCGGCGGATGTCACCATTGGCGATCGCCTGATGTGCGGGAGAATTCGGGTATTCAAACAGGATGGTAAATACGCCCGCTGAAATCATGAATAGCCCCAGCAGGGCAGCTTCCATCAGGTATTCAGGCAGATGTTTTTTAAGGGTTTCCATTGTTCCCTTCCCGCGCCCGATGCTCTGCGTTTTGGAGGATCAAAGCAGCGACCAGCCCCGTCCATCCGGTTTGATGGCTGGCTCCAATGCCAGCGCCGTTATCGCCATGAAAGTATTCGTGAAACAGGATGTAATCGCGCCAGTGGGGATCGCTCTGAAATTTCTCGATGCCGCCATAGACGGGGCGACGACCCGATTCATCTTGCTTGAACAGGGCAACCATCCGATGGGAGAGGGCGATCGCAATTTCTCTTAAGTTCATCTGCTGCCCGGAACCCGTCGGACACTCGACCGTGAAGTCATCCCCAAAATAAGCGTGAAACTGCCAGAGCGCCTCAATAATTAGATAATTGACTGGGAACCAGATCGGACCGCGCCAGTTAGAATTGCCACCAAATAAGCCGGTTGTCGATTCCGCCGGTTCATACCGAACATCATAAGTTTGTCCATCCAATCGCAAGCTGTAGGGATGATCCTGGTGATATTTTGAGAGGGCACGAATGCCGTACGGGCTAAAAAACTCATTCTCGTCCAGCATGCGTTGCAGGATGCGCTGAAGTTTGCTGCGATAGGCGATCGCCAATAACCGTCTAGCCCCCACCCCTGGCGTTTCCATACAGGCCACGTTGTCTTTTAAGTCAGGACGATTGCGAATAAACCACTGCATCCGTCGCTGAAAACCCGGAAACTTTCGCAAGGTTTCTAACTCCAATACCGTCACGGCATAAAGGGGAATCAGCCCCACCATCGATCGCACTTTGAGCGGCAACTGCCGTCCATTGGGTAAGTGCAGCGCATCGTAGTAGAAGCCGTCTTCTTCATCCCACAGGGCAATCTCCATCTCGCCAATGCCATCGATGGCATCGGCAATGTAGAGGAAGTGTTCAAAGAATTTGCTGGCAATATCTTCGTAGGTGTCGTCTTCTTTTGCCAGCTCCAGCGCGATCGCCAGCATATTCAGGCAAAACATTCCCATCCAGCTGGTGCCGTCTGCCTGATTGAGATAGCCCCCGGTGGGAAGTTCCGCACTGCGATCGAAAATGCCAATGTTATCCAGTCCCAAAAAGCCGCCCTGGAAAACATTGTTGCCAGAAATATCCTTGCGATTGACCCACCAGGTAAAGTTGAGCAGGAGTTTATGAAAAACGCGTTGCAGGAAAGAGCGATCGCCCTGCCCACAGAACTTTTGCTCGATCTGATATACCCTCAATGCTGCCCAGGCTTGCACCGGCGGGTTGACATCGCTAAATTTCCACTCGTAAGCAGGCAATTGACCGTTGGGGTGCATGTACCACTCGCGGGTCAGGCGATCGATCTGAAGCTTGGCAAAATCGGGGTCAATCACCGCTATGGGGATCAGGTGAAAGCCTAAATCCCAGGCGGCAAACCAGGGATACTCCCATGTATCGGGCATGGAGAGAATATCTTCACTGAAGAGATAAACCCATTCATGGTTGCGTCCATTCTCTCGCTCTGGCGGCGGGGTAGGCTGCCCTGGATCACCCTTCAGCCAGTCATGCACCACGTAATGGTAATACTGCTTGCTCCAGAGCAGCCCCGCAAACGCCTGTCTCTGGATGTTGCGCTCATCTTCTGGTACGGGAAAGTGAGAGATGTCTTGATAAAACTCATCCGCTTCTCGTTTGCGTGTTGCAAAGATCTGATCAAACTCTGCGCCAAAGGGTTCTGTAAGGTGTTGCTGATCGCTTAAACGTAAACGAATCGTTTTGGTTTCTTGGGGCGCAAAGGAAAGCTGATACCGTGCCGCGAATTTAGTGCCAATGCGATCGGGATTGACGGCATTAGGTTTTCCATTGACAACGTAATCATTGATCCCATCTTTGACGTAGGGAGAGCCATTGGCTGTGCCAAACAATCGTTCGTGGTTTGTTTCGTTGTTGGTAAACAGTAACTCTGATTTTCCTTCACAGTATAGCCAGCGTGTTTCTAGCGTCGGATGGTCGGCTTCAAGCTGGCTGATAGCGGCATCAGAATGCACAATTTTGATGAAGGGTTGCTCCATTTGTGGATTCCATGCCCATATGTTGCGAAACCACAGCGTTGGCAGCACTTCTAGCGTGGCCGCTTCACTACTGCGGTTGGCGATCGTAATTTGAATCAGAACATCTTCTGGAGCGGCTTTGCCATATTCAACGAACACGTCAAAATAGCGATCGCCCTCAAAAATTCCAGTATCTAAAAGCTCAAACTCCGGTTCAGATTTACTGCGTTTGCGATTTTCTTCAACGAGTTGGGTATAGGGAAATGCCTGCTGGGGATACTTATACAGGCACTTCATATAGGAGTGGGTAGGAGTACTATCCAAATAGAAATAGTATTCCTTGACGTCTTCTCCGTGATTGCCTTCGTTCCCCGTTAGTCCAAACAGTCGCTCTTTTAGAATTGAGTCGTTGCCATTCCAGAGGGCGATCGCAAAACAGAGTCGCTGTCGCGTATCGGAAATGCCAGCAATGCCATCTTCACCCCATCGATAAACCCGCGATCGGGCATGGTCATGGGGGAAATAATCCCAGGCTGAACCCCCAGGGCTGTAATCTTCCCGCACGGTTCCCCACTGGCGTTCACTCAGATAGGGGCCCCAACGTTTCCAGTAAGCAATCCGTTCCCGATCCTGCTGCAATCGAAGTTTTTCTGAATTCATGAGATAGCTTACCTGGCTAAAAGCTATATTGACTAATTTCTAACTGCTGCAAAAAAGAGAAGGATGAGAATCAGATGAATGATTGATGAGTAGTCGGCAAATCAAGAGTTCGCAGATCAAGAGTCCGCAGATGAATAGTCGGCAGAGGATACACCTAACCTTACTGCTCTTGATAATTCCAGAGCAAGCCGCCATCTACAAAGAAAGTGGTTCCAGTGACATAATCCGACTCAGCGGAAGCCAAAAATGCGACCATTGAGGCGACATCTCCCGGTTTTCCTAAGCGACCCAAGGGAATGTTGCTGAGTAATGCGCCTAACTTGTCGGGATCGTTTAACAGCTTAGTGTTGATCGGAGTTTCGATCGCCCCCGGAGCCACGTTATTAATCGTGATCCCCAGAGGAGCCAGTTCGACGGAGAGATTGCGCGTCAGCATCTTTAAGCCACCCTTGCTGGCGCAGTAAGCCGCAAAGTGAGGGAACGGCAGCTCCTCATGTACTGAACTGATGTTGATCACTTTCCCCGGTTGTTTGACCGCCATCCGATGTTTAACAAACGCCTGGGTGGCAAAAAACACCCCTTTCAAATTCACATTCATTACCGCATCGTAATCGGCTTCCGTTACATCCCAGAAATCAGCGTTTTTCTCGATTCCTGCATTGTTGACGAGAATATCTAGATTACCGAAATGGTTCACGCTATC
>DATNOW010000516.1:0-7029 GCA_036703515.1 Chroococcidiopsis sp. | reverse complement strand
CTTGTCCTAATGCCCAATCTGTCAACGCTTTGACAGCTTCTGGCATATATCCTTTACCCCATTCTGATTTTGCAAGAACATATCCTAAATCTGCCTTAAAGTTATTGATGCGGATTTCGACCATGCCAATGAGCTGAGCATCTTCCTTGCGAATCAGAACATAAGGAAATGCAGAAGCATGAGTCCACACCGAGATACATCGGTTAATCCATTCATGGGTTTCTTCAATGGATTGATGGGGTTGCCAACCTGTATATTGAGCCACCGCTGGATCTTGTGCGTACCGCTTGAAGATTAATGCAGCATCTTCAGCAACGGGTTGCCTTAAGGACAATCGTTGAGTTTCAAAAGTTTGTGGCGGTTTCATGCACATTCCTCTATTTGCAGTCTTAAGCCTCAAGCCTCACCTTACAGATTACTAAATTCGGATTGCTGTATATGCCAAATGAATATATGCCAAATGAATTTGTCAGTGCATTTTTGTAATGGTGCACCTCCCACAGCTCACCCACTCTCCCCTGCCCCACTCCCATCGCGTCCCGTCGCGTCCCGTCGCGTCCCATCGCCGCAGCCTGAATTTGTTAGACTGAGACGAACGAAAGATTTCTTTACCTGCTGGCAGAGGACGCGAATTTATGCCTTCGAGTACCTTACTCCTTTCCAAAGAACTGCCGAATCTCACCTACACCTCGGCGGGCGATCGCTTCGACCAAACGTGGGAAGCCCCGCTCTCCACCTTACTGGGGTTAGGGCGTGCCGCTGGCGCTGATTTTGTTGAGTTCTTTTTGGAACGGGTCAACTACATTAGCTGCCTCGCCGAAGATGATGCGATTACCAGCATTTCGCCTAGCCTGTCTAAAGGGGCTGGCGTGCGCGTATTTCGCGGCAATGCCGACTGCTATGTGAGCACCAACGACCTATCGTTTACCGGGCTGAAATCTGCCCTGGAAAAGGCGCTATCGATCATGGGGCTGACGCTGCCAGCGCCCAATTCGTTTGTACCCGAAATCAACCTCGAAATGCTGCGCGACTATGCCACCGTCAAGGGCAAAGAGGGCTGGCTGGCGGCCGCTAGCTCGATGCGCGACATGAGCGATGTGTTGCTGAGCGCCACTGACCAACTGCGGGCCAAGGCTAGCCATGTGCAGTCGCGTCGCGCTTCTTATTTTCGCGATTGGCAGGAAGTGTTAGTGGCCGCCAGCGATGGCACCTTTGCCCGCGACATTCGCTTCCACCAGTCGGTGGGCATGAACTTGCTCTGCGCCGATGGGGCCAACCGCGCTTCGGTGGGCAAACGGGTGGGCAGCACCAGCGAGCCGGGTTTCTTGCATACCTGGGCGATCGCCGATGATGCCGACGACCTCGCCGAATCGGCGGGCAAAATGCTCTACGCCGACTATGTCGAGTCGGGCACCTATCCAATCATCATGGCCAACCACTTCGGCGGCGTGATTTTCCATGAGGCGTGCGGCCACCTGCTCGAAACCACCCAGATCGAGCGCAAAACCACCCCATTCATCGACAAAAAAGGTGAAAAAATTGCCCACGAAAGCCTCACCGCCTGGGATGAGGGGCTGTCTTCTAACGCCTTTGGCACCATCGATATGGACGACGAAGGCATGCCCGCCCAGCGCACCCTGCTGATCGAAAACGGAATTCTGAAAAACTTCCTTTCCGATCGCGCCGGTTCCATGCGCACCGGGCACCCCCGCACGGGCAGCGGTCGCCGCCAGGGCTATACCCACGCCGCCGCCAGCCGGATGCGCAACACCTACATTGCGCCGGGCGGCTATACCATTGAGCAACTGTTTGACTCCGTCGAAAAAGGCATCTATTGCAAAAAGATGGGCGGCGGCAGCGTGGGGGCCACGGGTGAGTTTAACTTTGGCGTCGAAGAAGCCTACCTGATTGAAAACGGCAAGCTGACCAAACCGCTCAAGGGCGCAATTTTGATCGGGGAAGCCAAGGAAATTATGAACAAAATTTCCATGTGCTCCAACGATCTAGGACTGGCGGCAGGGTTCTGTGGCTCCGTCAGCGGCAGCATTTATGTCACCGTCGGGCAACCCCACCTCAAGGTCGATTCGATCACCGTAGGCGGTCGCTAAGCCCGTTCAATTGGGCTTTAGAGCCATTGAACCATTAGAACTTGCACCGTTAGAACTTGCACCGTTAGAAAGTAATCAGAGACTATGCCTAGCGTTAGCGAAATTGCAGAAAAAACCGAGGCGATCGCCCGTCAACTGGGGATCAAGAAATACGATATTTCTGGCTCCTCGGTCGATGAAACCAGCGTCCAGGTTGATACCGGCGAACCGAAGCAGGTCAAAGCCTCCAACCGGGCCAGCGTGTTTGTGCGCGTCTGGAATGAAGACGACACCCTAGGGGTTACTTCCACCACGGACGTAGACCCCAGCGGGCTCGAACTGGCGCTGAAAACGGCCTATGAAGCCAGCTTTTTTGGGGCCAAAGAGCACGTGCCCGACTTTAGCCCCGAGGCCAAAAACCCCGTCGCAGAGCCGACCGATGGCAAATCGCCGCAGTCGCCTGTGAATGCGCTGATCCAAACTTTAATCGAGGCGGAAAAAGAGCTGCTGGCCGCCCATCCGGCGATCGCCAGCGTGCCTTACAACGGGCTATCGCAACGCGATATCGATAGCTTCTATCTCAACAGCGACGGAGCCCTGCGCCAAGCCGCCAACTCCTACGCCACGATTTATCTGTACACCAAAACCGAGCAAGAAGGGCGCAAACCGCGCAGCGCTGGGGCCTATCGCGTCCACCGCAGCCTCGACCGGCTCGACATTAACGGCTGCCTCAAAGAAGCGGCCGAAAAAACCGCCAGCCACCTCAATTACGAAAAGGTCAAGTCAGGCAAGTATCGCGTTGTCTTTTCACCCGAGGCCTTTTTGAGCCTGCTAGGGGCATTTTCCAACCTGTTCAATGCCCAAAACATCCTCGATAAGCAAAGCCTGTCTACCCCCGACTCGCTAGGCACCACCATCGCGTCACCGCTGCTGTCGGTCTGCGATGACGCCCTGCACAGCGACAACGTTGCCAAGGTCTATTTCGATGGTGAAGGCACCCCCACCCGCCGCATCGAGCTAATCAGCAACGGTGTGTTGTCAAACTTTTTGCACAGCGCTGGCACCGCCAAACGGATGAATGCCAGCCCTACGGGTCATGCGTCTATCGGCGCAAAGGTCGGCGTTCGCTCTCATTTTTATCATGTCTTACCCGGCCCAGCGGCAGAGTCTGCGTTCACACTTGAGAATGCCGAAAATGTCATCCTGATCGACGATTTTCATGCGCTCCACGCTGGGGTCAATGCCCTGCAAGGCTCATTCTCACTGCCGTTTGATGGCTGGCTGATCAACAAGGGCGATCGCATCAGCGTGGACTCAGCCACGGTGGCAGGCGATATCCTCGATGTGCTCAAGGCGATCGTGTTTGTGGAATCGGAGGTCGAACTCACCCCTGGTGGGATTAGTCCTCGTGTGTGGATTGATGAGCTGTCGATTACTGGGGAGTAGGGAGTGGTTCGACTGCGCTCACCAGGCAGGTTCGACTGCGCTCACCAGGCGGGTTCGACTGCGCTCACCAGGCGGGAAATGGGGATAGCGGGGCTATTGGGGTGGGTGGTTGTGGATTCCTGGCCCAGTGGCGATCCCGGCAGCAGCAGCGCTTAAGCTAGGGCTGATGCGGATTAGCGATCGCGATCGCCCATACATTTCCCTATGCATTTCCCCCCGAGATTCTCCCCGAGATTCTCCCGGCGATCGCCCAGATAATTTCCCATTAGCGGGCTTTGATAATACGCGAACAGTAGCTGGGATCGGTCGATTTGACGTGATCCCAGCTTTTTTTAGGGCGGTGGTTTTGAGGCCGGTGATGGCCAGCAACTCGTCGCTGAGCGATCGCCGTGCCCTGTGGAAATCGACCAGGGTTAGCCCCACGCCAATGACCAAAATCCCAGCACCGCCCAAAAACAATAGCAGCGCCAGAGAAATCAGCCCATTCCAGGGCAGCAGCGTCCGCAGGGCCAGGGCAAAGGTGCTGCCCACAAAGCTCCACAGGGCGTAGTAGACCACCATCACGCTGACGTGGGCGGCCCGGTGGCGATAGCGCAGCTGATAGAGCTGTTCGCGCAGCTCAGACAGCCGTTCGCCACGGATCGGATCGGCTTGGCTGAGCCCATCCGCGTAGCGCTGCCCTAAATGACGCAATCCTTCGCCGAGGGTATTGTGGCGCACCAGCAAACCCGACAGCAAAATCACGCAGGCGATCGCCATCAACACCGAATTCATAATGAGCTGAATCAACTGACTGGTCTGCTCGATCGCCATCGCCCTCAATCCTCCAAGCCTGTTGAAAACTTTGCTCAGCCACCCGCCATCTGGATGACGTTACAGTTTGACAAAATGCCTCTGGCGATCGGTACCCGATCGGCCCATTCCCATCTTGAGACAGGAATGAGCAACATCTCAGGGGCGATCGCCAACCGATCGAAACCCTTGACCAGAGCGCACATCAAACTTTGATTAGCAAAACTGATCACCCCTAAAATAGTACACAAGAACTATAATTTTTAGACAGGGCGACTCCCATCAGAATATTAAATTTTGTAAAAACAAGCCATCAAAGATTCAGAATCAACACTTTACAGCCTGTGGAAAACCACCCCTTACCTGTGGAAAACTTTGGGGGAAACCCGTTGAAAACTCTTGCCAGAAAGTGGGAAAAGATCAACAGTACATATGATCTGTGCATAACGCGCCGAGTTTTCCACAGGTTTTCCACAGATTTTCTGAGAATAGGATCGACAGTGCTTCTTGATCCCACGATCTTTTCCACAGTTTCCACACCCCCTACTACTACTGATCTTCTAGATCTTTTTTCAAAGACGTAGAGCAAGGCGATCGCATGTCCGGGGAACCCGATAAAACCCGAACGGGAAAATTGAACCTTTCTAGCAAGGGTGTTACGATGTCGTTCCAAGCTAATGACGGTCGATTCAGATCAAGCCGAATTCTTAAATCAATTCTTAAATCATTAGTAAAGCAAGGCCTTTCGCAGCCCACTCATTGCGTTATTCACCCCGCACCCTACACGAATTTCGGATAAACCACAGCTATGAAGCTCACCTGTGCCCAAACCGAACTCAACACCCACCTGTCATTGGTCAGCCGTGTGGTGCCTTCTCGGCCGAGCCATCCTGTATTAGCCAATGTGTTACTGTCGGCCGATGCTGACACGCAGCGCGTCAGCTTGACTGGCTTTGACCTCAGTTTAGGGGTGCAAACCAGCTTTGCCGCACAGGTCGAAGAAAGCGGAACGTTAACGCTACCCTCTAAATTGCTGTCGGATATTGTGTCGCGATTGCCTAATGGCGAGCTGACTTTAGACGATTCGGAAGGTGAAACGCTGGTCACCCTCACCTGCTCAACCGGGCGCTATCAAATGCGCGGCATGAGTGCGGTTGACTATCCCGAACTGCCCACTATCGAAGGCACCGATGTTGTCTATCTGCCTGTCGAAGCGCTGATTCAAGGGTTGCAGGGATCGCTATTTTCAGCCAGCACCGACGAAACCAAACAGGTGCTCACCGGCGTTCACCTCTCGGTTGAAACCGACAGCATGGAGTTTGCCGCTACCGATGGGCACCGCTTGGCCGTCGTCCAAACCCAAAGCACCGATAGCGCCGACCGTGATGCCGACGCCCAGCCCGCCAGCAGCGACGCTAACTTTGACGTGACGGTGCCCGGAAAAGCGCTGCGCGAACTAGAGCGAATGCTGCAAATGGATCGAGCCGAAGCCGTCGCCGTGCGCTTTGACCAAGGGCAACTGATTTTTGAATGGGACAATCAGCGTCTCACCAGCCGCCTGCTTGAAGGACAATATCCCAACTACAACCAGCTCATTCCGCGTCAGTTTGCCCGCCAGCTAACGGTCGATCGCCGTTTGTTTATCGGTGCCCTAGAGCGCATCGCGGTCTTGGCCGACCAGCGCAACAGCATCGTCAAGCTCAGCCTCGACTTTGGCAAACAAGAGCTATTGGTTTCTGTGGATGCCCAAGATGTCGGCAGCGGCCGCGAAACCGTGCCCGCCCAAATCTCTGGCGAAGATATGGACATCGCCTTTAACGTCAAATATCTCCTGGAAGGGCTCAAGGCCTTCGATACGTCGGAGATCCAGATGCAGTTCAACACGTCTACCAGCCCGGCGATTGTCTCGCCCCTAGGTGGCTTTAAGATGACCTATCTGGTAATGCCGGTGCAAATTCGCGGTTAGAGGGCGATCGCACCAAGAGCCTTACCTTTTCTCTTGCCTGAATTGCGACTGCATTACACAGCACCTAGCCATGTTTTGATGCCATAAAGCACCAACAAATGCCCTGGATAAAATAGGTAAAACCATCGCGCCGCCGGGCCGCGATCGCCACTCGCTAGCAAAAACAGGCAGGGAGCTGCGATCGCCGGCCATTGAAACAACCCAAATGTCGGCGCAGTCGCAATCAAAATCAGGTGTATCCCCACCCAGCCCAGCCACCACAGCACCGTTGGCTGAAAGTAGCGGACGAGGGCGATTAGCACGATTCCATACCCCTCATATTCCACGCCGGCTAGGGTAGCCAGCCCAAACCCTGCAAACCAGACCAAGCTGCGATATTCGGGCCAGAGGCGATCGCCTCGCAGGCACAGCACCCCCAGCGTTAGGGTAAACAAAATATTGAAGTACAGCGGCCCTTCAAACGTGCGGATATAGATAAAGTGCGACACAACCCCTAGAGCCACCAGCCGCAGCCCATAGCGCCACACATTGCGGGTGTGGGCCTCGCCTTGGACAAGCAGCCAGGCAAAGAGCGGAAAGCTAAATCTCCCAATCATGCGCAGCAGCAAGATGTCTGGAAAGAAGACATCGCCAACATGGTCGCAGACCATGAGGAGGGCGGCTAGCAGTTTCAGTTGGTAGTTGTTGAGAGAGGGGGGCATATAGCCGTTGCCATGGGTCACAGGGCAGAGGCGAGTC
>DATNOW010000515.1:0-2394 GCA_036703515.1 Chroococcidiopsis sp. | reverse complement strand
GTGTATAACTGGCTGATTCAGCCGATTCGGGACGAGCTTGAGCAAAGCTCGATCCAAACCTTGGTGTTTGTCTTAGACGGGGCGCTGCGCAGTGTGCCGATGTCGGTGCTCTACGACGGCGAATCTTACTTGATCGAACGCTACAGCATTGCCCTGACGCCGGGGTTACAGCTCTTAGAAGGCAGTTCCCTGCGCGATCGCCCGCTAGAAGTGCTGCTGGGCGGGGTGAGTGAGCCTAACCTCGGGGCAGCCGCATTGCCGGGAGTGCTCGATGAAATTAGCAAGATTCAAGCCGCGCTGCCGGGGCGAGTGTTACTCAACCAGAGCTTTACCTCTGAGGCGCTCCACGACGCGGTGAATGCCACCGCCTACCCGATTGTGCACTTGGCCACCCACGGCTTTTTTAGCTCCAACCTCGACGATACCTACATTCTCACCTGGGGCGATCGCCTCACCCTCAACGAGTTCAACGACCTGATCAAAACCAGCGACATCAACCGCCGCCGCCCGATTGAGCTGCTGGTGCTGAGCGCCTGCGTCACCGCCGTTGAAGACGGAGATGGCCGCGCCCTGCTGGGTCTAGCCGGGATGGCCGTACGCGCCGGGGCCCGCAGCACGATTGCGTCGCTCTGGCAGGCCAATGATGTCGCCACCGCCCAACTGATGACCCAGTTTTATAGCGAGCTTGCCGCCCACTCCGTTACTAAAGCCGAAGCCCTGCGCCGGGCCCAAGTTGCCTTAATCCAGTCGCCCGATTTTAACCAGCCGTTTTTCTGGAGCCTGTTCGTCTTAGTCGGAAACTGGCTGTAGCTGCTCCTTTGATGGATTTTGAAAAAAGATTTTTGGGGAAATAAAATTTGGGGTCAGACCGCATACACCGGACTGACCCAAATTCTAACCGAGGGCGATCGCTCTCGGTTATTGCCATCGGTTATTACCAATGGTTGTTACCCATAGCTATTCAGACCGCTAGACGCCAACGCCGATTGGGCAAGAGACATTGGTGCCGCCTAGACCGCAATAGCCCCCTGGATTTTTGGCCAGATACTGCTGGTGATAGTCTTCAGCATAGTAAAACGTCGGCGCATCCAAAATCTCAGTGGTGATTTTGCCGTGGCCCGCTTTGCTAAGCGCCTGCTGATACATATCCCGCGTTGACTCCGCCAGCGATCGCTGACTGTCAGAGTAAGTGTAAATGCCCGAACGATATTGGGTGCCCGAGTCGTTGCCTTGGCGCATCCCTTGAGTGGGGTTGTGGTTTTCCCAAAACACCTTGAGCAGCGCTTCATAGCTGATCACTGTAGGGTCATAGACCACAAACACCACCTCGTTGTGGCCGGTCATACCCGAGCACACTTCCCGATAGGTCGGGTTGGGCGTCAAACCTGCCGCATAGCCCACGGCCGTGGTAAATACCCCTTCCAGTTGCCAAAACTTACGCTCTGCACCCCAAAAGCAGCCCATGCCAAACATGGCCGTTTCCATCCCGCTGGGGTAGGGAGGCTTGAGGGGATTGCCATTGACAAAATGGCGGCTGGGCACGGGCATCGCCTCCGCCCGTCCGGGTAGAGCTTCATCGGGGGTGGGTAAGCTCGATTTTTTGCCAAATCCAAATAACACCATGAGTTGCTCTATCCTTTGAGATGATCTGAGATGATCCTTGCGTGACTATCCCTATTCTAAGAAATGTAGCGGTTCTTCTCTGAGCAACCCCTAAGCAAAGGATAAGAATTTACTGATGGAATTTGTCAATAGTCAGCATCAGCATTAGCATCCCCCCTTTCCCTCTTTCCCCTTTCCCCTTTCCCCCTTTCCCCGCCCTCCGCCCTCCGCCCTCTGCCTCCTCCACTCCCCTTCCCTGCTATATAGTGTGATCGAGTGGAGTATTGCAGGTAAATCGCTATGACCGCCCAAGCTGACGTAAACGTCGAGTTCAACAATGCACCCAACAATGCACCCGAAATCTATCAAGGCCAATTTGGCGAATTTGAGGTGACCGCAAGCGATCGCCAAGGGGTAGTCATCTACCGTGCCGGGTTAATGGTCGCCGCGCTCAGCTTTGCAGTAGGGGCAGGCTTGACCCTATGGCCCGGCGGCATACCCGTTCCAGCGCTCGTGCTGACCCTTCTCTACGCGACGTTTTCAATTGGGCTAGCGGTGAGCCTGTTGACCATTCACATCTACCTAGCAGCCCTGCATCGCGCTCTCCAGGTGTTTTTGGGCATTGGCACCCTGGCCGCGATCGCCTGTGCCGTGATCTACCCAGAACCGCTGGCGATCGCCGTTTATCAGCACCCCGTTAGCATTTTGGGCATTGGCTTCACCTTTGCCGCCCTGACCGGCATCTTCTTCAAAGAGGCCTTTTGCTTTAACCGATTTGAAACCAAACTGCTC
>DATNOW010000514.1:0-2067 GCA_036703515.1 Chroococcidiopsis sp. | reverse complement strand
CAGCTATAGCGATCTGGTGCCCAAGGGCAAAACCATTGCTGATTTGGCGATCGCAGACGTGGCCAACTACTGCGGCACCGATGCCTACACCGTCTTTGGGCTGGTGCCGCTGCTGCGCCAAGCGCTCAACCAAGCTCCCCGCCTGCATCAACTGCTGCTAGAGGTCGAACAGCCCGTCGAGCCAGTTTTAGCCGATATGGAATACCTGGGCGTGCGCATTGACTTGCCTTACCTGGCCCAGTTTTCGCGATCGCTAGAGCACGACCTCAACGCCATCGAGCAGCGGGCCTATGCCTCCGCCGGGCAGACCTTTAACCTCGGTTCGCCCAAGCAGCTCAGCGAACTGCTGTTTGAAACCCTCAAGCTCGACAAACGCAAATCCAAAAAGCGGGCCACCGGCTACTCCACCGACGCCGCTACCCTAGAAAAATTGCAGGGCGACCACCCCGTAGTCGATGCGATTTTAGAACACCGCACCTTGGCCAAGCTCAAATCGACCTATGTCGATGCTCTGCCGCAGCTTGTCCGCCCCGACACCCAGCGCGTCCATACCGACTACAACCAGGCGATTACCGCCACCGGGCGGCTGTCTTCCTCTAACCCCAACCTGCAAAATATTCCGATCCGCACGGCCTTTAGCCGCCAGATTCGCCAGGCCTTTATCCCGGCCGAGGGCTGGTGGCTAGTGGCCGCCGACTATTCCCAAATCGAGCTGCGGATTTTGGCTCACCTCAGCCAAGAGCCGATTTTGATCGAGGCCTACCGCAACAACCAGGATGTCCACACCCTAACGGCCCAACTGCTGTTTGAAAAAGACGAGATCAGCGCCGACGAACGCCGATTTGCCAAAACGATCAACTTTGGCGTGATCTACGGCATGGGGGCGCAGCGGTTTGCCCGCGAGTCGGGCTTTAGCACCGCCCAAGCCAAAACCTTCATCGATCGGTTTTATCAACGCTATGGGCGCGTATTCGACTACCTCCAGCAAATGCAGCGAGAGGCGATCGCCCATGGCTATGTCGAAACTATTCTCGGTCGGCGGCGCTACTTTAACTTTTCTAGCGAAAGCCTCAAAGCGCTGCGCGGCAGCGATCCCCAGTCGATTGACCTAGATAAACTCAAGCTCCGCGACCAGTATGACGCGCAGATGCTGCGCGCCGCCGCTAACGCTCCCATCCAAGGCTCCAGCGCCGACATCATCAAAGTAGCCATGGTGCAGCTCCACCAAGCCCTCAAAGCCCACCAAGCCAACCTGCTGCTGCAAGTCCACGACGAACTGGTGCTGGAAATGCCCCCCGATGAATGGGATATCCTCAAACCCAAAATCCAGACCATCATGGAATCGGCCGTCTCCCTCAGCGTGCCGCTCAAGGTTGAAGCCCACGCCGGGATCAACTGGATGGAAGCTAAGTAAAGGTAAGGTTGCCAGTTTTTCTCCGTTGGAGACTTACTGCAAACGACTACGCTCAACCCTCGTTCGTCCAGATCGAGCATTGAGCGCAGTCGAAATGCGTCTTACAGGTAATGACGTCTTCCTGCTTACAGCGATCGCAAAAACTGGATTAGCGCCGCCCGATCCTCAGCGGCCATCGTGCGAAAGGCCTCCCGCGATAGTTCGGCCTCGCCGCCATGCCACAGGATCGCTTCCTCTAGGGTGCGGGCCCGGCCGTCATGGAGATAGCCAGAATAGGGCAATACGGTTTGGGTTAGGCCCAGACCCCACAGCGGGGGCGATCGCCATTCGCGGCCGGTCGCGCGGAAGTCGGGACGCTGATCGGCCAGTCCTGGCCCCATATCGTGCAGCAGCAAGTCGGTGTAAGGGTAAATGGTTTGATTGGCCAGGGCCGGGATCGGGTGATCGCCCGTGCGCCACTGGGCCACATGACAGGCGGCGCAGTTGGCCTGGCGAAACAGACGATCGCCCCTTTGCACCTGGGGATCATCCAGCAGAGTGCGCCCCGGCACCGCCAGCGTTTGGACATAGACGACCGCGGCTTCGAGGACATCGCGATCGATATCCTGACTGCCATCGCCCGCAGGAAATAGCGGATTGGTCACACCCATGTC
>DATNOW010000513.1:0-2806 GCA_036703515.1 Chroococcidiopsis sp. | reverse complement strand
GATCTGCTTAGCCCCCGCAAGCTAGAAGCCCAGATGCGCTATCTGCTGCATCGCCCCGCCGGAACCTTGGCCGTCTGTGGAACGGTGCACTTTTGGGATAACGATGTGCCAACGCAAGGAATTTTAGAAGCCGATCTGCGGTTTTTATCCAGCAGCAATTGCCCGGTTGATTGGCTGGTGCGGCTGCTGGGCGGGCACGGCGTAGGTTCGATGGTGCATCCAGCAGCATGGCTTACCCCCCGTGTTGTAGCTGATGCCGTCGGCGGCTGGAACGAAAATCTGTCTTTGGATGACGATGGTGAATACTTTGCCCGCGCGGTCTTGGCCAGTACCGGCATTTGCTACTGTGCCGACGCCGTTAGCTATTACCGCAAGTTTCGCGATGGTCAGAGCTTGAGCGGGGCTAAATCATTGGCCCACCAGTGGTCGGCCCTGCGGGCCATTGACTTGAAGGCGCGCCATTTGTTTTATCACCAAGATTCGCGGCTGGCCCGTCGGGCGATCGCCCGCTGTTACATGGAACGGGCGGTGCAGGCCTATCCCGATCACGCCGATGTGACAGCAGCGGCGCTGGAACGAATCAAAGTGCTGGATATCAAGGCAGATCTGCCGCCCATCGGCGGCTGGCGGGGTGAACTGCTGCGCACTCTTTTGGGTTGGAAACTGGCCCGACGCCTCAGCGTTACTTATCACCGTTGGAGAATGATATGACCCCGATTCATCTGTTTTATCAAGAACCCGATCCCGATCGGTTTTTTCCAGGCGATCGCTATCCTCGTCGCCTGATTCGCCGGATTGTGCGCGGCACGGGTAAAGTTAGCGGTCACAAACGGGTTTTTGTTAACCTCTGTGCCGGATTTGATCGCCTCGGTATCCCCTACCGCGTCAATGGGTTTCGCGCGATTCAGCGCCACCCTGACGCGATCGCCTGCATTATTGGCAAACACCATCTGCTCGATACAGTGGCCTGGAAAAATCCAATTTTGCTTGGTGCATCAATTTTTTCTCACCCCTGCGATGATCCCGATCTGCTCCACCGCAAACCGGTCAAGGGCATTGTGGTGCCGGGTGAGTGGGTGCGGCGGATGTGGGAACCCTACTATGGCGATCGCGTCTATGCCTGGCCCGTCGGCATTGACACCGACACCTGGGCCCCGTCCCCAGCCGTCCCCAAAGACATCGACATTTTGCTCTACGACAAGGTGCGCTGGCAGCGCGATAAATATGAACCCGAATTAATCCAACCCATCCAGCAGCAGCTCCAAAACCAAGGATTACGGGTCGCGACCCTGCGCTATGGGTTTTATCAAGAGCCAGACTTTCACGCCCTGCTCAAACGCAGCAAAGCCATGATTTTTCTGTGTGAGCATGAAACCCAGGGAATTGCCTATCAGCAGGCCCTATCCTGCGATGTGCCGGTGCTGGCCTGGGATCGGGGCGGTTTTTGGCAAGACCCGGTGTATTTTCCTAGCAAGGTGCAATTTGCATCCGTCAGTTCTGTTCCCTACTGGGACGAACGCTGTGGTCTGAAATTCCAAAATGCGGCTGAATTTCCGCAGCAATTAGCCCAATTTCTAGATTTACTGGCTCAGCAGCAGTTTGCTCCACGGCATTACATCCTTGACCATCTCACCCTAGAGAGGTGTGCTCAACACTATTTAGAGATTTATCAGAAAGTAGCGCAATGGCAAACATCCTAATTTTGATCGGGGCCCATCTCTGCACCGCTCCCCGTCCCCAAAAAGAAGCGACAGCGCTGGCTGAGGCGGGGCATCGCGTCGTCGCGCGGGGCGTGTGGTTTGACCCCGCTTTGGTAGAACGCGATCGCGCCCTGATGGCCACCGCCCCTTACCAGTTCGCACCGGTTCTAGACTTTCGTCCCGGTCGCCCAGAGCGCTTGGGCGTGCGCCTCCAGGCTCGCTTGGCCCGGTTGGCCTTTCAACGCTGGCAACGGTTTTCACCGTCCCTGTTGGGCTATGGCGCAAAGGCCATGCTGCGGGTGGCCCTGCAAGAACGGGCTGATTTGACCATTGTTCATTCCGAAGCGGGACTATGGGTGGGCGATCGCCTGCTGCAACGGGGTTATCGCGTCGGGGTCGATTTTGAAGACTGGTTTTCTCACGATCTGTTGCCCTCAGCCCAGCGCATTCGTCCTGTGCAGCAGCTCAAACAGCTTGAGGCGCAGTTGATGCAGCACTGCGGCTACTGCCTAACCACCTCTGAGGCCCTAGCCGCAACCCTCGCCCAGGTTTACCAAGCCCCCAAACCTACGGTAATTTACAATGCTTTTCCCAGTGCTTCCTCTAGTACTTCCTCTAGTACTTCTTCCGGTACTTCCTTCAGCACCTCTTCTGAAGAGGTGGGTTTCCGCGACCGTCCAGCGCGATCGCTTCCTTCTATCCACTGGTTTTCCCATACCATCGGCCCTGGGCGCGGCCTCGAAACCCTCTGCCAAGCCCTGCCGCTGCTGTCGGTGCCGGTTGAAATCCATCTGCGCGGCAACTGCTCGGAGCAAACCCGTCAATGGCTAGAGTCGCAAACACCCCCCGAATGGCGATCGCGTCTGTTTATCCACCCCACGGTGCCCAACGGCGAACTGCCCGCCCGCATTGCTGAGCACGACATTGGCCTAGCCCTAGAGTTAACCGATCCCCCCAGCCGCAACCTGACCGTGACCAACAAGCTATTCCAATACCTGCAAGCGGGGCTGGCCGTGATTGCCACCGATACCGCCGGGCAGCGAGAAATCCTATCGCAATGCCCGGCCGCCGGACGCTTAATTCCCAGTAACGATCCCCAAGCCCTA
>DATNOW010000512.1:0-5447 GCA_036703515.1 Chroococcidiopsis sp. | reverse complement strand
ATGGTGGTTTGGGCTATGGCACGGTGGGCACGAGCATGCTGTTTTTATCGTTAATTGTTAGCCTTGTAATCTACCTAACCTTCAGACCAACCAAACAAACCATCAGTAGCAGTAATTAAGGCGAAAACAAGCGGAAACTGGCCGCGATCGCAGCGTTTTCTAGATCATAAAATCTGTGCAACGCCCCTGAGCTAAACCGCCGACGAGCGTAATCCTTGCACCGGGCACAGCAAACGCAACACAGCAGACGAAAGTCTGACTGATAGCTCGCGCTGCGCTGCCAGCCTCACTCGCGCTGACTCGCGCTGATTTACGCAGATTCAACAGTTCTGGACTTGGGGGCAAAGACGCAAAACAGTGAACAGGGCACTTCATCAGAGAAACATTAGATAACCATTTGCAATGAAGTAGCCCACAAATTCTGATAATTAACTTCCGGAGAGAATAGCGAAAAAGCTTAAAGTATACTTAAGCATCTATTCCAGGTTTATAAGTTTACTAAATGATTTCGTCAGGGGATTTTTCAGAGATCTTTCTATTCTGCATATTGACATGGTAATGATCAGTCCACACCCTCGTCATGGTGGTGCTCAAGCTCAACCGTTTCAATTGAAGAGCGATCGCTTTTTGAGCGTTTCCCTGGATATGCTTTGTGTCATCAGCAGTGATGGCTATTTTCAATATTTAAATTCTCGCTGGGAAGAGGTTTTAGGTCTCGCCAACGGAGAATTACTTGCTCATTCATGGACGGCATTTATTCATCCAGAGGATCAGGAAACAGCCAGCCAACATCTTCATTACCTCTGTTCACAGCCGATTTCCTCGGTTAGCAGTCTGACATTTGAAAATCGCTATCGCTGTCAGAATGGTCGTTATAAATGGTTTTTGTGGACGGCTGAGTTTTGTCCTGAGCAGCAAACCATTTATGCGGTTGTTCGCGATATCACAGAACGCAAGCAGTCTCGGCAGGCTTTACGCGAAAGCGAAGAAAGATTTCGTTATTTGGTTGAAAGCGTCAAAGATTACGCTATCTACATGCTCGATCCAAGTGGCAACATCATTAGCTGGAATCCTGGTGCAGAGCGGATCAATGGCTATACAGAAGCAGAAATTCTAGGACAGCCTGTAGCCAAACTTTACTTGCCCGACGACATCTGCGCCGGTAAACCTGCCCACGAATTGCAAGTAGCGGCAACCCTAGGACGGTTTGAAGACGAGAGTTGTCGGGTACGGCGTGATGGGTCTCAATTTTGGGCGCACGCTGTTGTTACAGCCCTGCATGATAACCAGGGGCAGCTGCGCGGTTTTGCCAAAGTCACCCGTGACATCACTGAGCGCAAGCGCGTTGAAGCGGCTTTGCAAAAAGCTTACGATGAGCTAGAAAGACGCGTTCAAGAACGAACGGCCGAACTGCTGGAAGCCAATCGCTTGCTGCGGCACGAAATTCTCGAACGCAAGCAAGCGGAAGCAGGGTTGCGCCAATCCGAAGCGCAGTTGCGCCAACAAACACAGCAGTTACAACAAGCCTTGCAGCGATTAAAACAAACTCAGGCGCAACTGGTGCAGTCTGAAAAAATGTCGAGTCTGGGGCAGTTAGTAGCAGGCGTCGCCCATGAAATTAATAATCCCGTCAATTTCATTTACGGCAATGTCACCTATGCCAGTCAATATGTTCAAGACATATTGCATATCCTGGCGCTCTATCAACAGTCGTTGCCTCAGCCGACCTCCGAGATTGAAGAGGCCCTGGCAGAGTGTGATTTTCACTTTATTTTGAGCGATTTACCCCGGTTGCTAAACTCGATGCAGGTGGGGGCCGATCGGATTCGTCAAATCGTTCTTTCTTTGCGCAATTTTTCGCGTCTGGATGAGGCAGAGAAAAAGCCTGTAGACATCCATGAAGGCATTGATAATACGCTAATGATTTTACAAAATCGCCTTAATCCCCCATCAGGATTTCCGACAATCACCGTCCGTAAAACCTATGGCGATCTGCCGTTAGTCGATTGCTATGCAGGGCAATTGAACCAGGTGTTCATGAATATTCTCTGCAATGCGATCGATGCCCTCGAAGAGCGCGTTCACGTGGGTTGGCAACCTGATTTGGAAGATGACACTGTAACGTCTACCACTGTAACGTCTACCTCTGTGTGTAAATTACTCTGCCCCTTGCCCACCATTCATATTCAAACTCAGCAGCTCAATGCCGATTGGATTGTGATTCGCATCGCAGATAACGGCTTAGGCATTACTGAACGAGTCAAACAACGACTGTTTGATCCCTTTTTCACAACAAAGCCGGTTGGTAAAGGAACGGGCCTAGGACTATCGATCAGCTACCAAGTTGTCGTCGATCAACATGGTGGACATCTCAAGTGCCATTCTGCACCAGGACAGGGAACAGAATTTGCGATCGAAATTCCAATTAAATCAGAGTAAGGAAAACGCAAGAAGCCACTACCCTGAAGTCTCAAGATAGTGGCTTCAGGATAATGGCTATAAACCTGTCGCAATCCACAGGGGTTGCATCGGGCCCTCAGCCGAGGACAAACTCCAGAACCGGATTATGCCGTGACCAGTTCGGGTTCGGGGCGCTTGCTGTTACGCACACCGGCGATCGCCTCAGCATAGTCTTTGGCATTAAACACCGCAGAGCCAGCAACAATTGCGTTGGCACCCGCTTCGAGCACTTGCCAAGTGTTGTTGACCTTTAACCCACCGTCCACTTCAATCCACGGATCGAGCCCGCGCTCATCACACATTTGGCGCAGTTTGCGGATCTTGGGCAGCACGGCCGGGATAAAGCTTTGACCGCCAAATCCAGGGTTGACGCTCATGATCAACACCAAGTCGCACAGCTCTAAAACGTAGTCGATCAGCTCTAGCGGCGTCGATGGGTTGAGCACAACCCCCGCTTGCTTACCCAACTCTTTGATTTGGCCAAGGGTGCGGTGTAGGTGCGGCGATGCGTTATGCTCAGCGTGCACCGAAATAATGTCGGCCCCGGCCTTGGCAAAACCTTCGACGTATTTTTCGGGTTCGACGATCATCAAATGCACGTCGAGCGGCTTGGTCGTGATCGGGCGAATCGCCTCGACGATCAGTGGCCCAATCGTTATATTAGGGACGAATCGACCATCCATGACATCAACGTGAATCCAATCTGCACCCGCTTCATCAACCGCTTTAATTTCTTCCCCCAAGCGGCTGAAATCTGCTGATAGGATGGATGGAGCAACAACAATGGGCTTGCGCGATGAACTTTCAACCATAGTGGATTCAGACCTCCCCTGCGTCCTGTCTAGACCCTTAGTGTAACAAAACCTGTTCCTCGGCTTTGAACGTTTTGATCCCCAAGTCGATAGAATTTATCAGAAATTTATTTCTGCCTTGGGTTTTCCCCCGTCTTCCGCCTTTTCACATTCCCTCATGATTCCCCACTGGAGAACTGTCGCTATGCCCCACAAAGCTCTGATCCATCGACTTGCGCTCGGACTCGTCGGGGGGTTGTCGATTCCGCTACTGGGGGGGCCGGCGATCGCCTTGGTGGTGTCTACCCATGAAGGAGGGATCGATGCCTATCGTCTCCACAGCGCGCCTTACAACCTGACAGGGCACAAAATTGCGATCGGGCAAGTCGAGATTGGTCGTCCAGCCCAGTTTGGTTTAGATAAGGCAGCGGCTAATAATTTTCTCGTCCGCGTCAGTCGTCTGTTTCACCTCGATGGCTTGGCCCAGGCCAATGACTTTGTGGACGGTCACGCGGCTAATGTAGCCAGCGTCATGATCAGCCGTGATAAGTCGCTGACGGGGGTAGCCCCTGATGCCACGCTATATTCAGCGGCGGTTGGGTTTATTGAACGCAGCGCCCAACCCCAAGAATGCCTGTCATCGCAAACCGTAGCGCTACAAAACGGCGGCGATGTGCGGGCAACCAACTTTAGCTTTGGCGAATCGCTGGCGGGCGACCCGCGACCCAATGCCACCCTCGACGGCAATGCTCTCCTGACCCAGTGCATTGACTGGTCGGCCAACGAGCACAACATTCTCTATGTGATTGCCGGAAACCAGGGCAGAGGCGGCATTCCTATCCCGACCGATAACTTTAACGGGATCACGGTGGCCAACTCGGCTCAGATCGACGGTGTTTTTCGCAAAATTGACTTTTCCAATCTCGGCAGTGAGCCAACGCTGGTGGTCGGGCGCGATCCGTCTTCTGAAAGCAACGTCGGGCCTCGGCGCTCGGTTAGCTTAGTAGCACCGGGTACGGGCATTGCCATGCTCGATCCCGACGGGCGACGCACGCGGGCGACGGGCACTAGTTTTGCGGCTCCCCACGTGACGGCAACGGTGGCGCTGGTGCAGGAATATGGCGATCGCCAACTGCGGGAGCACCGCCCCAACTGGACTTTAGACTCGCGTCGCCATGAAGTCACCAAGGTGATTTTGATGAACTCGGCCGACAAAATTCGCGATACGGGCAACGGGCTGCGTTTGGGTATGACCCGGGATGTGGTCAACCAGGCCAACCAAACCTGGCTCGATTCGGATGCTTACCGCGACCCGGCCATTCCCCTCGACGCCGATTTGGGCACCGGGCACCTCAACGCGTTTCGCGCCATTCAGCAATTTAGCGGCGGGCAGTGGGCTCCTGATGCCCCCGTTGCGGCCATCGGCTGGGACTACCGCACTGTCGGCACGAGCGCTGATGCCCCTAGCTATCGCGACTATGTGGTCGAGCAGCCGCTGCAAAAAGATAGCTTTATCTCGGTGACTCTGGCGTGGAATCGCCCCCTGGCCCTCAATGACACTAACGGCAATACGATCTACGACATTGGCGAAACCTTCAGCGACGGTGGGCTTAACAACCTCGATGTCTATCTGCTGAAGGCCGACGATGACGATTTAAGCGATGCCGTGTGGTCGTCGGTGAGTCAGGTCGATAGCGTCGAGCATATCTTTCACCAAATTCCAGCAACTGGGCGCTACAAAATCCGCGTGGTCTATCGCGATCGCGTCAACACACCGACTCAGGCCTATGCGATCGCCTGGTGGGCCGTTCCTGCTCAGTAGCGCTCCTCTAACATATCGGCTCACGCATCGGCTAATACATCGGCAATACATCCGCCATGGCGGTTTCCAGCCAGCGATCGATATCGCCTAGCATTTGCTGCGGCACCTCCCATGGGAATAGGTGGGCGGTATTGGGGTAGGAATGCCACGTACTGTTACTCAGGTGCTGCGCAGTTTCTAGGCTCGACTCCGGGGTGATATGGCGATCGCATTCTCCCGCTAAGACCAAGGCGGGGCACTGGATAGACGGTAAATCCGCCAGGCGATCGTAGCGCGATCGCAGGGCTGATTGCAGCGCTTGATGGGCGTAGGCCGAGGTTTGCAGATAGGCAGGAGTGCCTTCGGCCGCAAGGTAGCGGTAGGCCGTAGGCGTG
>DATNOW010000511.1:0-2002 GCA_036703515.1 Chroococcidiopsis sp. | reverse complement strand
GCATTTCGGCCTCTCGAAAAATGTCGGGCGGATAGCGGATTTCCACCCCTGCACCAATGGCCACCGGGTTGGCGTCGGGCTGGGGATCGCTGGCGGCAACGGGCTGAATCCGCTGCGAGCGGAAGGGAGCCTCTAACGCTTGGGTGTCTGGACTGGAACGGGGGGCGATCGCCCCATAGCGCTGGTTAACCCAGAGCAGCATGGCATTGGCCACCTCCATCACCGCTGCGGTGCTGCGTCCCGCCTGATCCATCTCGGCGAGCTGCCCCTGGGCTTGGCAGGTTTGGCAAAACTGCCGAAAAAACACCGGATCGGCTGGCGTGAAGGTCGAGTTAATCGCCTGGTTGGGATCGCCCACCCGGACGAGATTGAGCGGTTGTTTGGGTTGGTCTGTGGTCGTGGCTAGTAGCTCGAGGAGGCGGGTTTGCAGCGGCGACGAGTCTTGGGCCTCATCTTCAAACACCGCATACACCTGCCCTTGAAACAGGGCCCGGGCCGTGGCATCGTCTAACACCCGCAGGGCGGCCAAAATCATATCGTCGTAGTCGATAAAGCTGCGCTGGCTGAGCAGCGCTTGATAGCTTTCATACAGACCGGCGGCGATGGTCAGCACGTTGTAGTCATCGATATAGTTCCCTGCGTAATCCCCTGTGTAATCCCCGGAAGTGGTGGTCGCGATCGCCCGTGCCGATTGCCCCAGCGCCCGCAGGTCGGCGGGGGTGAGCCCTGAGCTTTTGGCCTCGTGGATGACGGTATAGGCCAGATCGGGCAACACCTCTGTCCGCAGCACCGACTGCCGCCTGAGCCGTTCGGTTTCTTCGCCGTCAAACTGCGCCCCCTCCAGCAGCCGAAAGTACAGCGTCGGGTTGGCGCTGATCCACTGCTCCACGCAGGTGCGCAGCAGCCGACTGCTCTGGGTTGCTGTCACCAAGGTCATGCGGTCGAGGCTGAGCCCCGATAGCTCTGGATAGCGGCTGGCGATCGTCAGCGCCAGCCCGTGCAGGGTATAGACCGCAAACCCTTGGGGGGCGAGGGAGAGTTCGGCCAGCGCCTGGCGAATTTTGAGCTTGAGGTTGGCTGCCGCCGAGCGGGTAAAAGTGACCAAAATCAGATTGGATGCGGGGGCGGCCGACGGCAACGCGCTGTCGGGCAAGCTCTCTCGCCCCGCCTGCTGGTGCAGATAGCGGCGGGCCAGCAAAATGGCAGCGGCGATCGCCATCCCGGTTGATTTCCCTGACCCCGGCACGGCCGAGACGGCCAGCGTGCCCCCGGCCCAGTCGGCCATGCGCTGTTGCCCAGGGCGGAGGCGATCGCGCAGTCGGTGAATGGCATCGGGCAGGGTGCTGGCCAGAGCGCTGTGCAGATCGCCATTTAGAGCGTTGTTCAGAGCGCTGTTCAGATTGCCGTTCAGAGTGCTGGGACGAGAGGAGTCAATTGACATTTTGGCTTAAATGACGGTGAATACCTGGATGGATGCAGTGGGCAACGCGGTGGTGGATGCGGTGATAAATGCGGTGGTGGATGCGATTCTGGATGTGATTCTTATTCTGGACGCGATTCTGGATACGATTCTGGATGCGGTGGCGATCGCCTGGGATCACGGGGCCGCTGCGTTCCCCTGTCCTATCCCTCAAACCTTTGCCCGGAAACGCTTGCCATGTCTGTAGATAGCCCTGACTCTGCCCCCTCCCCACCCGCGATCGCTCCATGGCCAGCCCTGCGCCCTGTGGTCGGGATGATGCTGGTCAGTACCCTGATTTTACTGGCGTGCAGCAGTCTCAAACATGGCTTGTTTCATTCCACTGCGTTTGACCTGGGCATTTTTGACCAAGCGATTTACCTGATCAGCCAGGGGCTACCGCCGCAGTCGTCGATCATCAACATGCACATTTTGGGCGACCATGCCGCCCCGATTCACTACGGTTTGGCGCTGCTCTATTGGCTGTATCCCGATGTCCACTGGCTGCTGGTGGTGCAAGCGGTAGGGCTATCGCTGGGGGCG
>DATNOW010000510.1:0-7017 GCA_036703515.1 Chroococcidiopsis sp. | reverse complement strand
CGTAAAGGCCGCGCTACCCAACAGCTCAAACAGCGAAAAGCTGGGCTGTGGACTAGGCGCGAGGGGTTGCCCCTGGGATTGCGGCTGGGATTGCGGTTGCCCTTGGAATTGTGCCTGAGATTGCGCCTGGAATTGCGGTTGAACTTGTGATTGCGCCTGAGATTGCCGCTGCGGTTTCGCCCTCCGTCCAGACTGGGCTGCACTAGGCGGTTGGGCCTGCTGCATTGCTGTAGCGCTGGTCGCAGGCGGCCCCGCTTGGGTCGAAGCAGACGGGCGCGCGCCGGTTCCCGCAGAGCCCCCTGGCGACGGGCTAGAGGTGGCTTTGCCCGTCGGGCGCAGCGCCTCGATCACCTCTTTAGCCGACTGAAAGCGTTCGCTTGGGGTAGCCAACAGCAGCCGATCGAGCACTAACCCTAGGCGATCGCTCACCTGGGCATGGTCTCGCCATTTCCAGCCGTTGCTGTAGGCGTCATACAGCTCGTTGGGCTGCTTGCCGGTGAGCAGCGTAATGCAGGTCACGCCGAGGGCATATAGATCCGTCGCCGGATAGACCACATTGCCCGCCATCTGCTCTGGTGGAGCAAACCCCATCGAATAGATCCCAGTCGAGCCTTGCCCACCCCCGGCAGCCGCCGAAGCCACCTGCTTCACCGCGCCAAAATCGAGCAAATACAGCCGCCCGTCACGATGGCGCATGATATTAGAGGGCTTAATATCGCGGTGAATCGAGCCATTATCGTGGACAAACTGCAAAATTTTGAGAATGGAAACCAAAACCCGCAGCACTTCCGTCTCAGAAAACGGGCCCTGTTTGGCCAACTCATCTTCTAAGTTTTCGCCATCGATAAACTCTTGAACCAGGTAAAAGAATTTTTCTGACTTGTTGGGGATAGCGCTGGCTACATCCAGCTCAAAAAAGGCCAGCAGGTCGGGAATTTCGGGATGGCGGTTGCCCAGATTTTCGAGGACTTCACCCTCGCGCTCAAATAGCTCTTGGGCGACCTTGAGTTGGGCGGGGCTGAGACTGCCGGCCGGTTGAAACAGCTTCACCACACACTGCCGCATCGCCGGCGTATAGCGATCGCGGGCCAAAAATGCTGAGCCAAAGCCCCCTTTGCCTAATAGTTTGCTGGGCACATAGCGCCCTAGCAAAATCAGCGGCATCCCGCAGGTCGTACAAAACTTCTGCTGCACCGTTTTCAGCGTATTGACGTTATCCAGGTCTGCGAAATAGTTAGTCGGTCGGGGACATCCAGGACGCGTGCAGTAGACTTCCATAGTCAGATTGTAGTCAGCAATAATCACAGTGGGTAGAGATTATTTCGTTCACCCCTCGTAACTTAAAGCGACAGCGACTCTGTAGATTCAACCGCACTGCCATCAGCGGCTTTGTCCGCCCCTTCAACGGGCGGTTTATAGGTAGAAAACTGCGGCAAAATTTTGTCAGAACACGCCTGGGCGGCCTTCGAACGATAGCGATTGGGGTTAACAATCACCGACAGCATCCGCTTGATCACCACGTCGTCAATGCGGGCGCGGTGCATGATGCCCATTTGCAGCTCTTTCTCAATTGCAGAAACCGACACAAACGCAGCCCCCAACCCTGACTGCACCGCATTTTTGATCGCCTCAATCGAATTTAGCTCCATCTCAACCTTGAGGCGGCGGGTTTCGATACCGCTGCGGCTCAACACCTGATCAATCACCTTGCGAATGGTGGATTGGGAATCCAGGGTGATGAAGTGTAGCTTGTAGAGATCGTCTTTTTGGATCATCTCAAACCGGGCAAAGGGATGGTTGACCGGCAGGATCAGTGCTAGTTCATCTTCGGCGTAGGGAATAATTTCTAAGGAGTCTTGTAATTCGGGAGGAATCTCGCCCCCAATAATCGCTAAATCTATCTGCCCATTCGACACACTCCAAGCTGTGCGCCGCGTCGAATGCACGTGAAGCTGCACCGCCACATCGGGATAATGCTGCCGAAACAAACCAATCATGCGGGGGAGCAGGTAGGTGCCAGTAGTCTGGCTAGCACCGATAATCAAGCTACCGCCCTGAAGGTTTTGCAGGTCTTCAATGGCCCGACAGGTCTCTTGGCATAGGGTGAGAATGCGATCGCCATAGCTCAGCAAAAGATGTCCCGCTTCGGTCAATTGCGCTCGTCTACCCCCCCGATCAAACAACGGCACATCTAGCTGACGCTCTAGATTTTGCACCTGCAAACTCACCGCAGGCTGAGAAACATATAGACTGTCGGCGGCACGCTTAAAGCTGCCCTCCGCGGCGATCGCTTTGAGAATGCGTAACTGATCGAGGGTAAAAGGAAGGTCAGACATGGGTACTAAACCTGAAAGGAAGCTGTAGTCTGAAAGTCTGATTATCGACTGATGAAACGTCCGGGATACGCGGAAACATGTTTGAAAAATGAGTCGATGGATGCCAGGCGTCATCAAAAATCAAGTGATGACTTCGTAGAGTGAGACAGAGCGGTTTAGGATGGGTAAACTCTCTGTGCCGGGAGTCGATAGATTAGAGATTAGGAAGTTGGACTATCAAGAATCATAATTTAATGCGTGGACTTTAAACCGATAGGGTGATAGCGAGCAAGTCGTGATGCCACCCATTTTCTTGGCATCGACCCTGCCAACATCGTCGAACCACTTAGTATTAGAGCATCTTATGAAGCGGGAGGTTGTCCAGGATTTTTTGAATCTACCGGGAGTGGCGGGGATCGCTCTGATGGACGGACGTTCTCGCCCATATTTCTATGGGATCGACGAAACGCTCAACTTTCAGCAGCGGGAAGCGCTAGCTCAGGGCATTCAGCAGGTCGTCGAAACGACGCCGGCCGGGTTTGAATGTTACGAATTTCAATTTACTGGACATCAGGTTTACATCTACAGGCTCGACCACGGCATCATTCTGCTGGTGTTGACGGGCAATGACCTGATTCATGCCCGCTATCGAGATGCGGTAGAGAACCTTAAAAGCGAACTGCATCAAGATGCGGCCAATGCGATCGCGACGTTCCGACTGCTGGTGGGCAACCTGACTCTCTCTGGACAAAACTATTGGAAGCGGCAATCAGAAACAACGACCGGGCTGAAAAGCCCAGGTTTGCAAAATACAGGGCTGCAAAATACGGGGCTGCAAAATACGGGGCTGCAAAATACAGGTTTCCCAGGGCGGAGTGCCAAGGAGGCTCCATCCCCTGCCCCAAAGGGCGATCGCAACGGTGCCCCCCGTCCCCTCGCCTCAGCAACGCCAGCACCGGCTCCAGCGCCTGCTCCAGCCCCGGCTCCTGCTCCAGTCCCAGCGCCCGCACCCGTCCCGGTGCCCGCGCCAGTCCCCGTGCCCGCCCGTGCGCCTGCCCGTACGCCCGCCCTAGAAGAAGTCAACCTCAAAGAACTGCTGACCGCGCTCAACCACTTTAGCCAATTTACGACGCAGTACCTTGGCAATACGGTCGTGACCAACTATTGGAAATCGACTCGGCCCTCGATAGAGTGGCTCAACAACTTTCAAATCGACCGCTCTGCCCAAATTTCATTTTCCGGATCTGGGGTTCCTACCATCGTCAGTCCTGAACAGCACCAGTGGATTCAAGGCTGGACTGATGCCTTTATCCAGCGCTGTTCGAAAGTCATCCGAGACTTTCCCAACATCATCGATCAACGCGCCCTTGATGATTATCAAAAAGCGTTGTTGCTACCCAAAAAAGACTAGCGTGCCGACCACTCCACGGGAGCGACTACCAATCCCAACATGCTTTTTGAACCACGGAGAACTAACATCACATGGTTAAGATTGTTAAGCTTGAACCGATTGCCCAAGAGACTTCGATTGAAACCAATGGCAATCTGCTCTCAGTCCTGATCAATAAAGATCTAGACGTATTGCGCGAATGTGGAGGGCGCGGCATGTGTGCGACCTGCCATGTCTATGTGAAAGAAGGCATGGAGTCGTTGACACCGATTAACCGCCGCGAGCAGCGCACCCTTGAGGTGATTACGTCCTGCAAGATGAACTCGCGTTTGGCTTGCCAGTCGCGTGTGATTGGCAACGGCGTAGTGGTTGAGCTACCGCCCGGTATGTATATCAACTCGCTACAGGATGTGGAAGCGCTGATTGGGCGACGGGCGGAGGAAAACCTGCTGCACCCGATTACGGGGCAAGTGCTGGTGGAAGAAGGCAAGCTGATCACTCGCTCGATCCTGAAGCAGCTAGAGAATACGCCGAGCTTTAGAGTGGGCGATTTCTTTTCACAGAGCAGCCAAGCTTAGAGCGATCGCGATCGCTATTATCGCCACTATCGCAAATGGTGTTAAAAAACGGGGCAACATGCCCCGTCTATTTGGCGATCGCCCCCAATTCTGAAGCGATAGGAGCATTATCTGGTGTGTTATGGCAGCCGCCAATGCAATGACATCCGCCTTATAGGCTTACATCCGCCATCCGCCATCACATCCGCCAAAGTACGGAGGCGATTGCCCCACTATGCTCCCTAGCGCGATCACAGAAAGCCCACCGCCGCCAACGTTTCCGCCAAAAGCCTGGGCACACCCAAGGATGCATTCGGACTAGAGCAATTTGCCGGAATTGCGTAGATTTTGGAAAGAGTCTTTGTAAAGAGTTATAAAGTAAATCACCCAGGGGAATGTTAAGTATAGTTTACAGAAATTTACAATTGAGGATTAGGGAGATGCTGAGGCAATTTCAGCGGTTAGAGCTTAAAACCGACGGACGCTATGCAACCGACAGCGAACTCCAGTTCCTCGAAGATTGCATACAGACCTATGACCTCAGAGTGCAGACCTATCACACCTTGAAAACAGCGGAAATGCTGATTGTGCAAGAAGTGCTGGCCAAGGTAAAGGCGATCGATGCCAATTTACTGCGGCACGAGAATAACGACGTCACCAACAAATGGAAGAGTGATACCCTGCGGGTCTTGCGCTACTCGGCGATCGCCATGCTGGTCAATGATCCCGATACGCTGCAAGAGCGGTTTTTGCTGTGGTTTCAAACCATCATGCGTTCTTTTAATGCCCAACGCAGTTGTGACATCACCTACGAAGTCATGCAGCAGGTGGTCAAGCGCCATTTGACGCCCGAACAGGCTGGCTTGTTTTGCCCGATTTTGGAGCTTAATCGTCAGTGTTTGGGGGCGAAGGCTTAACAGCAGCCGTTCCATCGCCGATAGCCCGCAGCTCCAAAAATATCTCCAAGGCGATCGTCTAGACGGGCGATCGCCTTGGGCAAATCATCTGGCGAATTACTGGGTCAATCATTTGACGAATTCGCAGCACTAATTTCATCGATAGTGGCTCATTGCAAGAAAGTCTTAATTATTAATTTCTAAATATAAATTCCCGTTAACATTTCCCTCATTCAGTCTCCACAATTGTTTTAATACAAGGCGGTGCACTACTGCGATCGCGCTGCTTAGGGTAAACCCCCATCCTTTGTCTGTTGGCTGGGCGCGTATTTCACGGGCGATCGCTAGTTTTCTCAGGTATTTGGGATTGATATCAGTAGGGTGGTTGTCAGTCTGTTGAAGGTTGGCGTGCCGCTTATGCTGATATCGTGCGTTTGCGCTGGCGATTTCTGAAATAATTTCCAGAGTAATTTCCAGAGCAATTTCCAGAGCAATTAGAAAATCAGACCCGTTTATTTCAGAAATACTTTTTAGAAATTTAGAAATATTTTTATTTATTCACCTTTAAGTTCGTCTCGCTATCAATCCGAAATGGGCAATAACTAAATGGCTTTAGAAGTGAAGTTTGGGGTGCCAGGTTTGCCTTACTTTGGTATGCACATGCACGAACCATTTGCAGATCCCGACACTGGTTTCACTGTCTCCACCGATGCCGCCAGTTGGTATGAGCGAGGAGTGGCTTTAGCCGATTCTGAACATCACCGCGAGGCGCTCGCCTGTTTTGAGCGTACCCTGGCGCTATGTCCCGACCACATTGGAGCATGGGTGTTTCGGGGTGTTGAGCTGATTCACTTAGATCAGTTTGAAGAAGCCCTCAACAGTTGTGATCAAGCCCTGCGGCTCAACCCAAAAGAGCAGGAGGCGTGGACGTTTCGGGGCGTGGCGCTGCATCGCTTGGGCCGATTTCGGGAGGCCTATGCCAGCTACGACCGAGCCCTCGGTTTGCGTCGCCAAGGCGTTGGGCAGCGGTGGCTACAGGGCTTAAAGCGATTTTTTAAGCTGTTTGCCGTCAATCGTCAGTCTTGCTGATTGTCGAGATAGCCCACTAAGACTAGAATTGGCGCTATTGTAGATTTAATAAATTACCTTATAAACTGCGTGTCGATAGAGACCATTTACGGACATCTTCAAGGACTCAAATCTAGTCAACTCAAGCAATTACAGCGGCTTTATCACCAGCGGTTACCGGGCGATCGCCTCACTACGCCTGAGTTTGCCCAGCGATTAGCGGCTGTGAGCAGTGAGATTAATCAGCCGGTTTGCGCCTACATCAACCGTCGCGGTCAGGTGATCCGGGTGGGGGTGGGCAGCGTGCGCCAGACCCAGATTCCGCCATCCGAGCTGCCCCGCTACGGGGCCGAGCGACTCAGCGGCATTCGCTGTATTGCCACCAAGCTCAAGGCCGACCCGCCCAGCGAAGATACCCTGACCGCCATGGCCCTCCAGCGCTTAGATGCGCTGGTGCTGCTGGTGCTATCGGGGGGCGGGTTTGAACGGCGAGGCGGGGGTGCAACGGGCTACGTCCAAGAGAGCTATTTGGCCCACCTGGTGCCCCACCCCGAAGCGGGTTGGACGGTGTCGCCCGCCCTGCCGATGGAGGTGATCACCCAGCAAGATTTTGTAGAGCTGACCGAGGGGCTAGAAGAAGAATTTCGGCGCGAATATGTGGCGCGGCAGGTAGGCGACGGTCAAGACCGCGTCTTGCTGGTCGGGCTGTTTACCGACGGACTCAGTCCTGAGCAGTTTCGCAACGGGCTGTCAGAATTAGCGCGCTTGGTAGAAACCGCCGGGGGGCAGGT
>DATNOW010000509.1:0-2669 GCA_036703515.1 Chroococcidiopsis sp. | reverse complement strand
TTTTGTCTGGGTTGATCAACCGGCGGTGATCGGTGCGGCGGTGAAGCGGCTGCTGTCGGTTTAGGTACATCCGATGCTCTACATTGCCCAACTGCTGGTTTTGGGGATCACCTATATGGGACTGGGGCTAGGTCACATCCCTGGCTTTCGGATGAATCGCCCGAGTCTGGCGCTGATCGGCTCGGCGCTGCTGATTGCGCTGGGGGTTTTAGACCTGCATCAGGCGTGGCTAGCGATCGATCCCAATACGATTTTGTTTTTGCTCAGCATTATGGTGGTCAACGTGCATTTGACCTATGCGGGCTTTTTTCGGCTGGCGATCGCAGGGTTGCTGCGGCTCACGCGCAGTCCATTTGGGGTGCTGGTGGTGCTGACGGTGGCCAGTGGGGTGCTGTCGGCGTTTTTTCTCAATGACACGATTGCGCTGGTGTTTACGCCGCTAACGCTGACGCTGGTGCGATCGCTCAACCTCAAGCCTATTCCCTATTTGCTGGCGATCGCTGGGGCGACGAACCTGGGATCGGTGGCGACGCTGAGCGGCAATCCCCAAAATATTTTGATTGGCTCGTTTTCAAAGATGGGCTATTTAGAATTTGCCCAGGCTTTAGCGCCACTGGCGATCGCGTCTTTGGGGGTGCAAATCGGGCTGCTGTGGTGGCTCTATCCAGAGGTGCGATCGCTACAGCCCGTGCCCAGTGGCCCGCTGATGCCGCTGCGGATCTATCGCCCGCTGTTGCTCAAAACGGTAGTGGTGACGCTCGGAATGCTGGTTGCGTTTGGGATGGGCATACCGCTGGCGATCGCCGCCTTGGTGGCCGCCGCACTGCTGCTGCTGACCCGTCGCCTCAAGCCCAACCGCATCCTCCAGAGCCTCGACTGGAATCTGCTGGTACTGTTTTCGGGATTATTTATCTTGACGGACTGCACCCAGCGCCTCAACCTATTGCAGCCCTTGATCGGCTGGGTGACGAATACGGCTAGCCTGCTGGGGGTGTCAGTGCTGCTGTCAAATCTGGTATCGAATGTGCCAGCGGTGCTGCTGCTATCGTCGCTGATCCCGGCGGATCAGTCCCAGGCCTGGCTGGTGCTAGCGGCGGGTTCGACCCTGGCCGGCAATCTAACCCTGTTTGGCTCGATCGCCAATCTAATCGTCGCCGAAGCCGCCGCCACCCTAAACTATCGCCTATCGTTTTTCGAGCACCTGCGGTTTGGGCTGCCCCTCACCACAATCACCCTAGGCATGGCCTACCTCTGGTTGCGCTGATCCCCCCAAATTCCCCACAGGGCAATCCAAAATCTACCCTTTACCCTTTACCCTTTACCCTTTTACTCCTATGCAGGCAAGATGCCTGCACCACCCCTCCTACTCCCCTACTCCTCCACACTTCCATCCGGCATTAGTGTGCCTTTGAGCGTCGCGTTGTCGAGCTTGGTATTGGTGAGAATGGCGTTGCTGAGGTCGCTATTGGTCAGGTTGGCCCCGCTTAGATCGGCTCCGGTCAGATCAGCGCTGCGCAAAAAAGCACCTTCAAGGTTCGCCCCAGTTAGGTTAGCTCCGGTCAGGTTGGCCCCGGTCAGAGCGGCTCCGTTAAGCTTGGCGTTGCTGAGGTTGGCCCCGCTGAGGTTAGCGCTATCGAATAGGGTGCCCGCCAGGTTAGCCCCGCTGAGGTTGGTTCCAGTCAAGTTGGCGTTGTTGAGCAATCCACCGCTGAGGTCTACGCCTGTCAGATCCTGCTTGGAGAGGTCACATTCGCGGCACTGCTTGCTTTCAAACAGCTGCGTTTGGGGATCGGGTTTGGTGCATCCGCCTACGGCGAGGCAAAGCAGGGAAAGGCTGAACAGGGCAGGGAAGAATGGTTTGGTCATCATTGGGTTCACACGACTCTCAAGATCAGGACAACGGTGATGGATGGCAACGGTTATGGATGGCAGACTCTCTACAGCAATCCGAATGGATTTATGAACGGGGGGTGGACAGGGCGGAACGGGCGATCGCTTCATCGGTGGGGGGTGGAGTGACGCTGGGCGCAGCGCGGCGAATCTGCCAACTCAGCAGGGCGACGGGGAGCAGTCCTACGAGCACGATCCCCAGGGCAGGGGCGGCGGCTTCGGTGAGGCGTTCGTCCGCGGCCATTTGGTAGACGCGGACGGCTAGGGTTTCGACGTTAAAGGGGCGGATGATCAGGGTGGCGGGTAGCTCCTTCATCACGTCCACAAAGACCAACATGGCCGCCGTCAGCAGCCCGCCCGAGAGCAGCGGCAGATGGACTTTGGCTAGGGTGCCGGTGGTGGTTTGCCCGAGGCTGCGGGAGGCGTCATCGAGGCTGGGTTTGATCCGCCCTAGGCTCGACTCAACGGTGCCCAGGGAGATCGCCAAGAAGCGAACGAGGTACGCGCCGACTAGGGCAACCATGGTGCCGCTGAGCAGCAGCCCGGTCGAGATATTAAAGGTGGCGCGCATCCAGCTATCGAGGGCATTGTCAAACTGCCCCATCGGGATCAAAATGCCGACGGCAATCACCGACCCCGGTACGGCGTAGCCCATGGCGGCCAGGCGCACCGAAAACGCCATGGCCCGGTTGGGATACAGCCGCACGCCGTAGGCCATGATCAAGGCGATCGCCACGCCTAAAATAGCGGTAAGTCCAGCCAAGGTCAGGCTATTGCCC
>DATNOW010000508.1:0-2189 GCA_036703515.1 Chroococcidiopsis sp. | reverse complement strand
GATCGCCCCCATCACCTGATGGAAGCTGACCTCAACTACTATCCCCCCGGTCATGAGGTGCGCCCAGTGATGCACTACACCCAAGCCTCGTAGGGTCATAGGGATCGTGTTAGCAGAATTAGTCAACTCGTTACGGCGATCGCTGGGCATTCTCCATAAGCAAGATATCCAGGCGGTGTCGCAATTTTATGGCGCGGGCGCTGAGGCAGGCGCTAGAACTACGATTTCTACCAGCTTTGCCGATCGCTTTCAACAACCTTCTGCGATCCTGTTGGGCGATGACTGCGCGGCCATCCCCGACGGCGACGGCTATTTGCTCTTGGCCGCCGAGGGGCTGCTGCCGTCGCTGGTTGATGCTGAGCCGTGGTTTGCCGGGTGGTGTGCGGTGCTGGTCAACATCAGCGATATCTACGCCATGGGCGGTCGCCCCATTGCCGTGGTGGATGCGATTTGGAGCCAGTCTGTCGCCGCGAGCCAACCGCTGTGGCAAGGGATGGAAAAGGCCGCCCGCACCTACAACGTTCCCATTGTCGGCGGGCATACGAATTGCCATAGCCCTTACAATGCGCTGTCGGTCGCCATTTTGGGACGGGCCCAGCGGCTGATCACCAGCTTCAATGCCAAACCCGGCGATATCCTGCTCGTCGCCACTGACTTTCGGGGTGCGCCCTATCGCGACTATCCGTTTTGGAATGCGGCCACCGATGCCGATCCCGCTCGACTGCGAGAGGATTTGGCGCTGCTGCCCCTGCTTGCCGAAGCGCAACTCTGCGACGCGGGCAAAGACATCAGCATGGGTGGTATCCTGGGCACGCTGCTGATGCTGCTTGAAACCTCGGGCTGTGGCGCGCGGCTCGATCTCGATCGCGTCCCCTGTCCGCCCGGCTTGCCCCTCGAACGCTGGCTGGTCAGCTTTCCTAGCTATGGCTTTTTGCTTAGCGTCCGCCCTGAACGAGTGGCTGCGGTGCAAGCCCACTTTCAGCAGCGCGATTTGGTCTGTGCGGCGGTGGGTGAAATCACCCCTGGCTCAGCCTTGGTGTTGTATCACGGTGGCGAATCTGAGCTATTTTGGGACTTATCCCAGCAGCTGCTGACCGGCTTTTCATCCAGATTTTCGGCAGCGGCGCAACCCTAAGGCCTGAATCCCACCATGCTGTCTGACCGATTTACCCAAGCGCTCACCTTTGCCACTGAGCTTCACGCCCGCCAAACCCGCAAAGGCGGCACTATTCCCTACGTTGCCCACCTGATGGCGGTATGCAGTCTGGTTTTAGAACACGGCGGTAGTGAAGATGAGGCGATCGCCGCCCTCCTCCACGACGCCATCGAAGACCAAGGCGGCATCCCCACCCGCGACGCCATCTACCAGCGCTTTGGGGCGACCGTCACCGCCATCGTCGAAGGCTGCACCGACACCCACATCACCCCAAAACCCCCCTGGCAAGCCCGCAAGCAGGCCTACATCGACCACATCGCCACGGCCTCCGACTCCGTGCGCCTCGTTTCGTCTTGCGATAAACTCCACAACGCCCGATCGATCCTCACCGACTACCGCTTAGTTCAAGAATCGCTCTGGCAGCGGTTTCAAGGCGGCAAAGACGGCACCCTCTGGTATTACCGATCGCTGATCCATGCCTTTCGTCAGCATTCCTCCTCTCCTGTCGTCGACGAACTCGATCGCGTGGTCACGACGCTAGAGCAACTGGTGCTAGAGCAAGGGGCGGTTGAGGGCAACCCAGCGGCTGCGCCTGGCCTGATGCCATAAGGAGATATCTGGCACATTTTTGTCGCGATATTTCTGGGTCTACATCAGGTCTGGATAATGCCTGTGTTATCTCTGCGTTATGCCCGGTTTTTCATCAACCAAACATTCTCGTTTACCTCACGGTTTCCCTTTAACCCGCCCGACACATTGACGCTTTCTATGAAAACTAGATCATAGCGATCGCCATAGTGTTGATTAACTTCCTCATGGCTAATCGAAAATGGTGGCCCTGCCATCAAGCTTTGATCGTATTCATAGCAAATTAATAGCTGCGGTGCGCTATTAGTAATTGCCATTAAATGTGCGGTATATCGACTGCGCATTTCTGGCGATAATGCCACCAACGCTGCCCTGTCATAGACAGCATCGACTTGACCAAGCTGATGACCTGACAACTGAAAAATATTGCTAACAAATATATCAA
>DATNOW010000507.1:0-9773 GCA_036703515.1 Chroococcidiopsis sp. | reverse complement strand
CTCCCATGCCCAACCCCATGTGGAAACACCACGACCTCCAACCCAGCTACGATGTCGTCATCATTGGCGGCGGTGCCCACGGGCTGGCCACAGCCTACTACCTCGCGACCCGCCACGGCATTACCAATGTGGCAGTGCTTGAGCAAAAATATATTGGCTATGGCGCGTCGGGGCGCAACACAGCAATTCTGCGCTCCAACTACCGCACCGAGGCCGGGGTTAGGTTCTATGACCAAAGCCTCAAACTCTATGAAACCCTGTCTCAAGAGCTAGACTTTAACCTGATGTTTAGCCCCCAAGGGCATTTCACCCTGGGGCATTCCACCGCATCGATGGCGGCGCTGACCACCCGCGCTGGGGTTAACCAAGCCCTCGGCGTCGAGAGTTACATGGTGACTCCGGCCGAAATCAAGCACATGGTGCCCGAAATTGACATTAGCGATCGCCCCCGCTATCCGATTCAAGGGGCGCTCTACCATCCCCCCGGTGGGATCATTCGCCACGATGCCGTAGTTTGGGGCTTTGCCCGAGGTAGCGATCGCCGGGGTGTCCACATCCACCAGCTCACAGAAGTGCAAGATATTCTCACCGAAAACGGACGGATTACGGCAGTGCAGACCAATCGCGGCACCATTCGCTGCGGCAGCGTCGTCTCGGCCGTGGCTGGATGGACTACCGAAGTCTGTCGCAAAGTAGGGGTCAAACTACCCCTCGTCACCCATCCGCTCCAGGCCTTTGTCACCCAAGGGCTCAAGCCTTGGCTGCACCATGTGATCGTCAGCTCGACGCTGCATATCTACCTCAGCCAGAGCGATCGCGGTGAACTGGTCTGCGGTGGAGCGGTCGATAGCTTCCCCCAATACACCCTGCGCTCCACCCTCGATGTCCTAGAAAGCTATGCTACCCACGTACTCGAACTGTTCCCCATCCTGCACAACGTCAAAATTCAGCGTCAGTGGGCTGGCATGTGCGATATGACCCCCGACTATGCGCCGATTTTGTCTGGGGTGGAACCCCTATCCAACTTTTTTATCACCTGCGGTTGGGGCACCTGGGGGTTCAAAGCCTCGCCTGCCAGCGGTTATAACATGGCCGAAATGGTCGCTACTGGGCAAACGCCCGCGCAGATTAGCGCATTTCGGTGCGATCGCTTCCAAACCAATCGTCTCCTAGGCGAAAAGGCCGCCGCCTCTGTCGGCAGCTAAGAGCATCGGGCCACCCTCACCCCCGCACGCACAAAACAGCCCATAAATCAGCCTACGAAAATCCGCAAAAATGCGCAGATGACAGCTTATCATCCTTGTTATAAAGTTTTAGCCCAGGTGAGTCATGTCTAGCCGTGTTGGCCCTTCCCTTAGCCTTTCAGACGCGACAGCACTGCTCAAGCCCTTTGACTGCCCGAGTGCGGCTGAGGGCACCAGTGCCCCACCCCTGCCGCCCGCCTACGATCGCGAAGCGGTGCGTCAGGCATTGCTGACCGTAGCCCAGCATTCCGACTATCAAATTTTGGGGATTTGTGCCGATACAATAGCTCAGGGGTTGGCCGCACTCCAATCCTACGCCACGCTATTGGGTTACACTCCGAGCATGGATATTGCCCCGATGGAGGGCCCTGTCTATATCAAATTTAATCCCAAGTCGGGCTTGTGTTACGTAGACTCCTACAATGGCCATCATCGTGGCGTATTGGTCTCTTGTCAGTCAGCCTATGACAGCGGGCTAAATGCTATGTTTGGTCATTTGCCGCTCGACTTGCTGGAGTGAGTTTTGCTGAAGGGGATCGCAGTCCCCGTCTGATGTTTGGATGATTTCAGGATGAAAAGACGACTATGGTGAGTGCAGACCATCTCTCTCGAATCAAACAAGGCGTTGAACTCTGGAATAGCTGGCGAGACAGCGATCCCGACACTCAGCCCGATCTCAGCGGTGCCGATTTGAGCAAGATTGATCTCGCGAGTATTAATCTCAGCAATACCAATCTCCAGGGCACCAGCATGTTTGGCTCGAACCTGGCGCAGTCTAACCTGAGCGGTGCCAACTTGTCTGCGGCAGATCTCAGCGGTGTAGATCTCAATCAGACCAATTTGAGCAATGCCAATCTAAGCCAAGCCAACCTGCTCGGGGCGTTTTTGAGTGGAGCCGATCTCACCGCAGCCAACCTGAGTGGAGCCGTGCTCAACCGAGCCGATCTCAACGACGTCAATCTGCAAGGCGCGCTATTAGATGGGGCAACCCTCTTGGGGGCAGAGTTAAACCGGGCCAATTTGAATGATGCCACGCTCACCCGGGCCGATCTCAGCCGCGCCAGCTTAGAAAATGCCAAACTTAACGGGGCAGATTTAAGCCACGCTACCCTCAGCGGTGCGCGGTTTAATCGCGCTAGTCTCAGCGGCGCAAATTTGACGGGCACCCTGATGGAAGGCTCACGCTTGAGCCGTGCTGATCTCACTGGGGCCAATCTGAGCGATGCCAATCTGGTCAATGCCAACTTCCTCGGCGCTAAGCTTGCGTCTGCCAACTTGTCCCATGTTGATCTGCGCGAGGCCAACTTGAGTGGAGCCAATCTCAGCAATGCCGTCCTAGAGTCGGCCAACATTCAAGACACCAACTTAGAAGGGGCCAACTTAGAGGGAGTGGATCTGAGCGTGGCGGTGACAGGGGAACCCTCTGCTGTCGTGGTCGATGCAAGCGTGTCGCAGCCCGAGCTAGAGGATATTTTAATGACTGGGTTTGATACGCAACCCTTGCCCCATCCCGATTTGGATGAACTGCTGGCAGAAGCAGAAAGCAAATAAGGACAGAAGCTTAGCCCCTGTCCTTATTTGCCCGTATGCATGAATCGATATGAACGACTGATAGGTGGCAATGTGTGGCGATCGCTACACATTACGCCACGGTTCAATCAATAGGGTTCAACCAATCCTTTGCCCTACGTCAAGGCATCTGCCCCGGCTACCACTTCAAGCAGCTCTTGAGTAATAGCGGCCTGTCTGGCTTTGTTGTAAGACAGGGTGAGGCTGCTGATCAACGTCGAAGCGTTATCGCTGGCGTTGTTCATCGCAGTCATCCGGGCGGCTAGTTCACTCGCCGCTGATTCTTGCAGGGCGCGCAACAGCTGGTTGTTGAGATACAGCGGCAGCAGCGCATCCAAGATTTGCACCGGATCTTGCTCGAAGATCATGTCGAGGGGCAGAGTTTTGGGAGCCGATGACTCCAGCCGCTGCCGTTCAACTTGGAAATCGCCACCGCGACTCGTCAACCGGAAGATCTCATCATCCGCTGCTTCTAGACCTTGAGGGTCAAGGGGCAGCAGCGTTTGCACAACCGGGCGAGAGCTGACAAGCGACACAAATTTGGTGTAAACCAACTCAACCCGATCCACAGTTTCCGACAAAAACAGAGACAGCAATTCGTCTGCAATTTTTGACGCTTCGCCAGCGGTTGGGATTTGCTCCAGGTTGGTAAAGCTGGCGCTGATCGGCTGCTCACGACGCTGGAAGTATTGGTTAGACTTGCGTCCAATCAAAATCAATTTGTAGTTGATGCCTTCTGCTTTCAGCTCATTGATGCGGGTTTCAGCTCGTTTGATGACGCTGCTGTTGTAGCCACCACAGAGACCGCGATCGCCTGTGACCACCAAAATGCCGACGGTCTGCACATCGCGCTTTTTGAGCAAAGGCAGATCTGCATCTTCAAACCGCAGCCGGGTTTGCAGACCATAGAGCACCTGGGCCAAGCGGTCAGCAAAAGGACGGGTCGCAATCACCTGTTCTTGAGCGCGGCGTACCTTAGCAGCGGCCACCAGTCGCATGGCCTCTGTGATTTTCTTTGTGTTCTTGACCGACTGGATGCGATCGCGAATTGCCTTTAAATTAGCCATAGCTCGTTAGAGAGTAGAGAATAGGGGCGAGTCGGAAAAGGGAAGCAAGGAGTTGCGCTTTGTCTAACTTTTGTCTAACTTGTTTAGCTAAAGTTAGCCGCAGCAACAACTCCTGAGCTTATCAACCCGATTTCTAGATCGATGCCAAGAAGGTTTTCTTGTAGTCGGCGATCGCCTCTTTCAGCAAGGTTTCAGCCTTTTCGCTGAGCTGCTTCTCGGTGCGAATAGTTTCTAGGTATTCTGCCTTGCTCGTCTTCAGGTATTCCCGAAAGCTCTGGGCAAAGCTCGACACTTGCTCGGTCGGAATCTCATCAAGATAGCCGTTGATCCCAGCGTAGATGATCGCGACTTGCTCGGCTACCGACAGCGGCGAGTACTGGGGCTGCTTCAGGATCTCTCTCAGGCGCTGACCGCGAGCCAACTGCTGCTGAGTGGTTTTGTCCAAATCAGACGCAAACTGCGCAAACGCTTGCAGGTCATCGTACTGAGCCAGCTCTAGCTTCACCTTACCAGCTACTTTCTTCATCGCCTTGGTTTGGGCGGCAGAGCCTACGCGGGAAACCGAGATACCGGCGTTCACCGCTGGGCGCAGACCAGAGTTAAACAAGTCAGACGACAAGAAGATTTGACCATCGGTGATCGAAATCACGTTGGTCGGAATGTAAGCCGAAACGTCACCCGCTTGGGTTTCGATGATTGGCAGTGCGGTCATGCTGCCTTCACCCAGGGCAGGGCTGAGTTTAGCGGCGCGCTCAAGCAGGCGGGAGTGTAAGTAAAACACGTCGCCAGGATAGGCTTCACGACCGGGTGGGCGGCGCAGCAGCAGCGACATTTGGCGATAGGCTTGGGCGTGCTTCGACAAATCGTCGTAGACAACCAGGGTGTGCTTGCCTTTGTACATGAAGTACTCAGCCAGGGTTGCACCCGTGTAGGGAGCCAACCATTGCAGGGTTGCAGGGTCGTTGGCGTTAGCGGCAACCACAATGGTGTAGTCCAAGGCACCGCGTTCGCGCAAGACTTCAACGATCTGCGCTACGGTGGTGGCCTTTTGACCAATCGCGACGTAGATGCAGACGACGTTCTCCGACTTTTGGTTGAGAATGGTGTCGATGGCGATCGCCGTCTTACCTGTTTGGCGGTCACCGATGATCAGTTCGCGCTGTCCCCGACCTACGGGAATCATCGCGTCGATAGCGGTGATCCCAGTCTGCATCGGTTCGTAAACAGATTTACGAGCAACAATACCGGGCGCGGGCGACTCTAGCAAGCGGCTTTCCGTTGTGCTGATGTCACCTTTGCCATCGAGAGGACGAGCCAGAGCGTCAACTACACGCCCGATCATGGCTTCCCCGACAGGAATTTCAGCAATTTTGCCCGTGGCGGTAACGGAGCTACCCTCTTGGATATTGCGCCCGTCGCCCATCAGCACTGCGCCGACGTTGTCTTCTTCTAGGTTGAGGGCGATGCCGACAGTGCCATCTTCAAATTCTAGAAGCTCACTCGACATGGCTTTTTCCAAGCCATAGATGCGGGCGATCCCGTCACCTACCTGCAAAACAGTGCCAACATTGGCAACTTTGACTTCTTGGTCGTACTGTTCAATCTGTTGACGAATAATGCTACTAATTTCGTCGGGTCTAATCGCTACCATTGCGGTTCTCTCTAAGTTAGGGGTGAACGATAAGAAATGGACTGATGTTCAAATCGCTAAGAAAAACTCAATTGACCGGATGTAAAGGCCGGATGCAAAAGCCTGATCCAATGCCCAGAAACACTTACGTGGCACTCGACAGACGCAAACCAATGCGTCGTAACTGTCCGGTAATGCTGAGGTCAATGACCTGGGAACCGACCTTAATGATCACCCCCCCAATCAGCTCAGGATTTAACGTAATGTCTAGATCCACCTGATTAGCACTGACCATGCTTTTAACACGGGTGCGAATGGCATCTTGCTGTTCGTCTGTGAGCTCAACAGCTGTGATGACCTCAGCCAGAACGGTCTGCCGCAATGTCCGCAACATTGCCTGGAACTGCCTGCAGACGCCGTCCAAGAATAGAATTCGTCCGCGATCGACTAAAAGCATTAAAAAGCTCAGGACGTAGGGATGAACTTGCTCACCCACTACTTGTCTCAATACACCTTTTTTAACGTCTTGACGCATCAAAGGGCTAGACAAAAAAGCACTCAGATCGTCAGATTCAGCGAGCAAGCTCAGCAAGTAGCTGACGTCTTCGCCTACGCGGTCAACCAAGTCATTAGCCTGTGCTAGCGACATCAGCGCCTGAGCGTAGGGTTCGCAAATTTCAGAGGATGCCAAACTATCCTTCATGAATTACCTCCTATTAGGGCGATGCTTCGATCCACTAACTGCTTCTGAGCATCTCCACTCAATCCACCCTTTAGTCGAGCTTCGGCTTTCTGAATAGCGAGGGTAACGACGCGCTGACGTAATTCGCGGATCACACGCTCTTGCTGGGATGCAACATCCTGGGCAGCGGTTGACTTCAGACGTTCAACATCTTGCTCAGCTTCAGCCAAAATGCTCAGCCGCGCAGCCTCTGCACTTTCTTCTGCGGCTGCGCGAATGCGAGCCGCTTCGGTTTTTGCTTGGGCTAGCTTTTGCTGCTGTTCGGCCAAAGCCGCCGCTGCATTTTGCTTACGCTTTTCAGCCTCATTAATCGCGATTTCAATTTGCGATCGCCGTTCTGAAAGCGTTTTGCCTAAGAAGCCGCGTCCGAAGTAAACCAACGCACCAATGATGATGGCGAGGTTGATCACATTCGTTTCTAAAATGTCTAGGTTTATGCCAAACCCAGAGTGTCCTGCCTCAGGCAGTTCAGTAGCCAAACTCTGTAACAGGGATGTCACACGTAGATTAGCGTCTGTAGCAATCAAAGACAAAATTTCCATAATTCCAACCTACAGCTGCCTTGCTCCACAAACCTAGCTGAGTGAAACTCCGCCAAGGAGCTTTTCCAAAATTTGATTGCTCAGCGAATCAACCTGTAGCTCTAGCGCTGCCAAAGCGGCTAACCGCTCTTGATCAAGCTCTTTCTGAGCTTCTTCTCGCTGCGCTTGGGCCTCACGCTGAGATTCGGCAATCTTTTCAGCCGCAATCTTTTGGGCGTCAGCCTGTGCCGCTACAATAATTGCCTGCGATTGACGACGCGTTTCAGCTAATTCGTTTTCATACTGCTTTGCCATAGCCTCCGCTTTTGCCAAGCGCTCTTTGGCCTCTACTTGATTGCTTCGGATATAGCTATCACGCTCATCCAGAGCATTTCCCAGAGGCTTGTAGAATAAGGCATTGAGAATCACAATCAGCAATACGAACTGAACTGCCATCAGAGGCAGTGTCGCATCGATATCAAAGAGACCTCCTTTAGCTTCTTCAGCCGCTGCCCCAGCAACCAGAAGGATCGTCCAATGCATCATAGTTCTATAAACCCGTTACTCCACTGCGGGGTCAGGCAAATGGTTTACAAAGACCCGTGTTTAAGGCCTTGCTTAAAAAGACCTACAGAGGCACAACAAGTACCTCTGTAGAGTCAAAACAATTAAGCGAAGGGGTTGGCGAACAAAAGTACGAGCGCAACAACGAGGCCGTAAATGGTCAACGCTTCCATAAATGCCAAGCTGAGCAGAAGCGTGCCGCGAATTTTGCCTTCAGCTTCGGGTTGACGCGCAATCCCTTCAACAGCCTGACCTGCTGCATTACCTTGACCAATGCCAGGGCCGATTGCACCTAGACCTACAGCGAGGGCAGCAGCTAGAACAGAAGCAGCAGCAATTGTTGAATCCATGATGTTTTCCTTACCTTGAATACAGAAGTAATAGGTGAACAGTCAACCGATAAAAACGCGCAGGTGCGCTACGGAGCTTCAGGACAGCAGAGACAGAAACACAAATCTGCCCTCTAGTCACTCAAGATCTCAGGGAATGCTATGCACCCCCACTGAGGAGATTAATGCTCCCCATGCTCTTCGCCGTGGTGGTCTTCCATGGCCTCTCCAATGTAGGCTGCCGCTAGGGTCGCGAAAATCAGCGCTTGAATCGCACTGGTAAACAAACCCAGAGCCATTACAGGCAGCGGTACGAATAGAGGTACTAGAAGAACCAACACTCCAACCACCAACTCGTCAGCTAAGATGTTTCCAAAAAGTCGGAAGCTCAGCGAGAGGGGCTTGGTGAAATCTTCGATAATTTTGAAGGGGAGCATGAAAGGCACTGGCTGGATATAGTTTCCAAAGTAGCCCAGCCCTTTCTTGCTGAACCCAGCATAAAAGTAAGCCAAGGAGGTCAACAGCGCTAGCGCAATCGTGGTGTTGATGTCGCTAGTCGGAGCGGCTAATTCGCCCTCTGGCAGATGAATCAGCTTCCATGGGATCAGCGCACCAGACCAGTTACACACAAAGATGAACAGGAATAGCGTGCCAATAAAAGGAACCCAGGGGCGATATTCTTTCTCACCAATCTGGTTTTTGGCTAGGTCACGGACAAATTCGAGAGCATACTCCATCAGATTCTGGAATCCCGAAGGAATCCGCTGAATGTTTCGAGTTGCCAGAATAGACGCGACGACCAAAAGCCCGATGACAAACCAGGAGGTGATAAATATTTGACCGTGCAGCTTGAGATTGCCAATATCCCAATAAAACTGCTTGCCAACCTCCAGCTCGGCTAGGTGAAAAGAACCAAAAACATTCAGGATATGCAGCATTTCCATGAGAGAGAATATCCCCAGAATCGTTTGGACGGATTGCTAGGACAGCCCAGAGCTAGTTGCCCAAAACTACTAGTTGTTAGAGTTGGGCAGGATGACCGTACGCAACATGTAGAAGATGACAGCAGCCTTGTAGGTGAGGAATCCTAAAAAAATAGGCAAGATTTGTAGCTGATTCCAACGAGATGCCACTACAATCACTCCAATAAGCAGAGCCAGTCGGGCGCTACCTAATCGCTCCCGCTGCCTGCCAAGCTGCTCGACATTTCTAGCCAACATTCTCAAGTAAACCACACCTGTGCACGCTCCAATCAGGTAGTTGAGAGCGATGTTGAGTGAGTAGAAGATCCAAACAGACGAGAAAGCTAGGCCCGTAAACGCAAGGGTAGTGATCAACAAATCCTGTTGGAGTTTGTTGAACTCTTGCATGGAGGGGTCTGGCTCTGGGGATAACCTGATCGCCTGAGAGGGCTCATCAGGAGGGGTCGGTGTGGGAGGTGACTCTGGCGAGTTCACAATCGTTAGAACCTTACTCCGGGTGGTTGACATGAAGTATTTATTGACCAAAAAAGATCATATCACCGACAGGTAACAATACTTAATGCGATCGCCTCCCATATTTTTTGATGGGGATCGCTGGAGGGGAGTCGCTGGGGGGCGGTCTCTGGATCGTTCGATCTGATCGCTACAGGAATTGCTTGATGAATCGCTTGGTGGATCGCTTAGTGGATCGCTTGAGCGATCGTTCGTATCGAAGATTTGGGCGATCGCCTGCTGGTGGGTCAACCGCAAAATCTCGGAATGTCTGTTTCGCTACTGCTTTGCTACTAGAGTTGGGGCGATCGCGGCGGAAGCCTTGCCAGCCAGAGATTCGAGCCCGTTGTTCATCTACTGGCAATCCCGGATGTGATGACCGAACAACGACCTAAAGTAACAAAACTTATACGTTTTCTCAGTTAGGGGTTCCCTGTCCCTTATGATTCTCTATGGATTTCCCATGGAATCCATTGGTCGACTCAGACACACTTCTTAATAAAAGCGTGTTGAGCGCACCAATCGTTTTAATCTAAGAAGTTAAGATGGCTGTCCCTTAGAATTGCCATTTCCGACGAATCGTTCCGCAACTCTGCCTAGCTTTTCGGAGGTGGTTCTTGCAGGTCGCAAGG
>DATNOW010000506.1:0-12301 GCA_036703515.1 Chroococcidiopsis sp. | reverse complement strand
TAGCAGAGCCTTCTTTTAATTTTGGCAGGGGCGGATTGTTAAATTTTACGGCACGGTCTCAATTCCACGGCAGAGGGTGCGATCGCTTTGTTCGACGCTAGGGCTAAATTGCAAATAGGGTTTAACCCAGGCACAGCTACGCTGCAATAAATCCTCTAAGCTAAGGTCACGAATCCTCTCTGTCCCAAACCGATCGACGCTCAGTTGCCAAATCATCACCCGCTGATCGGCCCCTGCCGAAGCCAGCGTTTGCCCGCCGGGGCTAACCGTCACGCTTGTGATCAGGCCTTGGTGCCCGGTCAGCGTTTGCAATAGCTGCCCCGATCGATTCCACAGCTTAATCACATTCTCACTACTAACGGTTTCATCGCCGCTAGCGGTAATCAGCATTTTTCCGTCGGGGCTAAAACTGACTGTATTGACGGCTGACTCGTGCCCCGCTAGGGTTTGCAGCAATTTCCCCGATCGATCCCAGAGGAAGACGGCCCTATCTCCGCCGACCGTAGCGATCGTCTTCCCATCGGGACTAAAGCTGATGTCGTTGACCCAATCTTGATGCTGCGCTAGGGTGTGCAACAGGGTTCCCGACCGATCCCAGAGCTTGGCCGTATTGTCGCGGCTGGCGGTCGCTAAGAGCTGGCCATCGGGGCTAAAGGCCACGCTGGTAATGCGCGCTGTATGGGCCGCCAGCGTTTTGAGCAGGGCTCCAGAACGATTCCACAGCTTGACAATGCCGTCGTCGTAGGACGTGGCGAGGGTTGTGCCATCGGGGCTGAAGCTAACATCGACGACTTCGACCGGCGGGGTGTTGGCGGCGGCGGTTTGGCTGGGGGCAGAGAGGCTCTGGAGCAGTTTTCCGCTCTGATCCCAGAGTTTGACGGTGCCATCGCTGCTTGTGGTGGCGATCGCTTCCCCATCGGGGCTAATCGTCACACTGGTGACCGCAGCGCCATGCCCATTTAGCGTCTGCACCAGTTGGCCCTCGCTGTTCCATAGCTTTATCGTATTGTCGCGGCTAGCGGTCGCTAGCAGATTTCCCTGGGGGCTATAGCTGACGCTAGTTACCCAATCTTGATGCCCATTGAGAACGTGCAGCAGTTGCGTCGGGCGCAGCCACAGCTTCACTGTTTTGTCACTGCTGGCAGAAACTAGCGATCGCCCATCGGGGCTAAAGCTGACGCTATTCACCCAGTCTTGGTGCCCTGGCAACACCGCCAACGGTTGACCCGAACGATCCCACAGCCTCACCGTTTTATCCCAACTGGCGGTGGCAATCCACTGGCTATCGGGGCTGAAACTAACACTTCTGACCTCGCCGTGATGCCCCGTGAGGGTGTGCAATAACTCCCCAGAGGGTGTCCAGAGGTTGATTGTGCTATCGCCGCTAGCGGAGGCTAGCAGTTGGCCATCGGGGCTAAAGCTGACGCTGTTGATCCAGGCGCTCTGTCCGGTCAAGGTTTGTTTAACCTGTGGAGCACGCGGCTCCGACAGATCCCACAATTTCACGGTTTTATCTAAGCTGCCGCTGGCGAGGGTCTGCCCGTCGGGGCTAAAGCTGACGCTTAAGACCGCGTCTTGATGCCCGCTGAGGGTATGCAGCAATTCTCCTGAGCGGCTCCACAGGCGAATGGTTTTGTCATTGCTAGCGCTGGCGATCTGCTGCCCATCGGGGCTAAAACTAGCGCTATTGACCCGTGCCTGATGGCCGCTGAGGGTGTGCAATAGTTTGCCGGCAACGCTCCACAGCTTAACGGTGCCGTCGCTGCCGCTGGTGAGAATGAGTTCACCATCGGGGCTAACGCTAACGCTGGTGACGAGTGTAGGATCGCCCTGAATCGTTTGCAACAGTTCGCCATCCGGCTTCCAGAGGCGCAGCGTGCCGTCGCCGCCGCCGCTGACAATCAGTTGGCCATCGGGGCTAAACTGGGCGCTGCTGACCCAGTCTTGGTGCCCAATCAGCCGATTTTGTTCTTGTAAGCCATAAAAGGCTTGCAGCAGTGCTGCAACCACCCGCTGCTGGGTTTCGGGGTGGACACGACCGATCTGGCGTTGCAGTTGTCTGCCTGCCCGGATGCCTTCGAGCAGTGCATCAAAGGCTTGGTCGGAACCAAACAAAGCGGCGGAATATCGGCTCAGGGCGTTGATCTGCCCCTCTTGTACAACTTCGGCCCGTCGCCACTGGGCGATCGCCATGACCAAGGCCCCGCTCACCGCCACCAGGGCCCCCCTCAAAATCCAAGAGCGGATTTGGGCCTGCCGTTTGGCGGCCGCGATCGCCCGTTCGCTGGCCTTGAGGAATTCTTCTTGTAAATCGGTGACTGCGGGGTGTTTGTGGTGAGTTTGCGCCGTTTGTAGCCAGTTTTCTGCCAAAATAAACTCGCTGCCCCGCAGCAGCAGGTCTGCATTTTTGCCCTTGTCTCGCCACTCTAGCGATCGCAATGACCATTTGGTATGCTCGCGGACATGCTCTCGATCGGTGTCTAGGGTGCGCACCAGCTCGTTAAACTGAGCGTAAAAATCGCGATCGCCCCGGTTGAAGTCAATCCACTGGACGCTGGCCAACCCCGGATGCAGCGTGGCCGGATCGACCCCGCGATGCAGCACGGTGACAATGCGTTTGTTGAGCTTGAGGGCATGTTCAACCTCCTCTGCACAATAGGGAGACCCGACCGAGCTGGGCGATAGGACAAACAAAAAGTTGTCGCTGGTTTCAATGCCCCGATAGATTTCTTGCTGAAAGTCGACCCCGGCCGCAATGCTCTCTTGATCAAACCAGGTGGTTTTGCCCTGAAGCTGGAGCGCATCATTGAGCCGACGGGCAAAATCAGAGTCGGTGCGCGAATAGGAAACAAACACATCTAGGGTCAGATCGGGCGGCTGCTTGAGGCTCTCTTCAATAAAGGCAACCTGGAGGGCAGTGGGGCGATAGTCAGAGCGGCGTTGGGCCATGCTCAGCCACGTTTCGGCCTGATTGCGGTTGTAGCCCCGCAGCAAAATGCTGCTGTTGCGGTTTTGGCGCTCCCACTTGAGGGCTTTGCTGAGCCATAGCTTATGTTGCTCGTGGTAAGTGGCGTCTGTGGTGAGGATATGCAAGAGTTTGCTGATATCGAGGCGATCGCCAGCTGCAATGTTCTCGGTGAGGTCAATAAACTGGAGCGATCGCAAATAGTCGGGTAGGTCATGCACCTCTACGGGGGCAATCAGCAGCGGCACGATGCGCTTATTTAAGGCCAACGCATGGGCCATTTCTTGCTGGCAATACTCAGACGCCAGCGAACTTGGCGAAATCAGATACACCAGATTATCCGCTTCTTCTATGCCTCGGTTAATTTCTTCCTGGAACGCGGCTCCGGTTTTAATATCCATCGTGCTGACCCACACCGTAATGCTCTCCCGCATTAGCAGTTTGGCAATGGTATCCGTCACCGCGCGATCTTGGTCGGAGTGGCTGAGAAACACCCGCGTCGTCAGGTTATTGGCATTTTGGATGCTTTTGCAGATGAATTCGCAGTGCAAATCGGTCGGTTCGCAGGGGGCTTGCTCTTGGTCAAAGCGAGTTTTTAACCAGCGCTCGGCGGCCAAGCGTTCTTCCCCAACCAGCAGGTAGCGGGCATCTTTATGCTGGTTTTGCCAGGTGATGGCGTTCGCTAAGAGCGCGGTATGCTGGGTGACGTAGTCTTGCTGGCGGGCCACTAGATCTAATAAACCAGCTAGCGATCGCTCAAAATCATCAATTCCTTCCCGAAAGTAGATCCAGTTGATTTTGCCAATCGTCGGATGCATATTGGGGAAGCTAGAGTGCAATCCCTTAGCCTGATAAGTTTCCCAATCGTGGGCGGTGCCGTTGGGGTTGCGCTGCTGCCAGGTTTCATAGCTAATATGCTCTACATGCAGCAGGGGAATAATCCGCTTGTTGTGGCGAATTGCTAGCTCAATTTCTTTGAGGCAATAGGGCGAGTTAACCGAATGGGGAGCAATGATATAAACAAAATTGTGGGCTTTCTCAATGCCCTCATCAATTTGTTTTTGGTAATCGACCCCCAGGGGAATATCTTCTTGATCAAACCAAACTTCTAAGCCTGTTGCCCGCAAATGGTCGTGTAGCTTGGTGGCAAATGTTTTACTATCGGCTCGACCATAGGAGATAAATACATCCTGAAAAGTAGCCATAGACTAAATTCTTTCCGCCGGGACTCGTTAGACGCCGCTCACAATGTAGTCAAAGTGACAAGTTTGTTTCAGTAGCTTGCCTGACAATGCGATCCTACCACTCCCCAAAACTATTCCTAGTCTGGGCTGGATTTTTACGGGAGGAGAGGGGCGATCGCTGTTGGGCGCAGACATCATTAACTCTGTGACGCTTTGGCATCGGCCAGAACTGAATTAATGGTGAGATTTGAAGTTCTCGAAAAGTGTCGCTTTGTTGCAGGATTAAGAAAACGGTCAGATCTCCCTTGAGGTAGTTTTGGTATTAGACCTGAGGAATCCACCACATGGCGATCGCCCTCTTTCGGTATCACAGGAGTTCAATCGAGAGGTGTCCCAATTGGTGTGCTAGAGTGCTGTAGTCAGGCACGGGTAAATCGATTTCCATTAACTCAAAAATCGGTGCCACAACGCCCTGGAACTGCCTTCCAGCTAGATTCAATAAAGAGTCTGCCATTTCAATACTAATTGCTACAGTCTGGTCACTTAGTTGACCCGATTGTATTTGATTAACTAAAAATCACCTGTAAGCCCTCAAGGAGTTATCAATGGCAACCTTTATTGTGAACAATATCAATGACAGTGGTGAAGGTTCATTACGAGAAGCGATTAACAATGCCAATAACACCTCTGGCGAAGATGTAATCTCATTTGGGGCGATTTTTTATGACGATACGCCAGATACGATCGTTCTTACCAGCGGTCAACTCACGCTGACGGACGCAGCTAAAACAACAATTAACGGCTCAGGTGTTCAGAAGCTCAGTATTAGTGGAAATAATGCTACTCGTGTTTTTCAGATCAATGATGGGGCAGCAGCAGTAATCAAAGATTTGGCGATCGCTAATGGCGCGACCTCATCCTTTGGGGCCGGTATTTACAACCAGGGAACTTTAGAGCTATCAAATCTTTCCCTAGAGGGTAACTCTACTATTGCAGAGGGGGGCGGCATCTATAACACGAAAACGCTCCTCATTGGGGACAGCACATTTCGTTCTAACGAGGCAGGGATAGCAGGCGGCGGCATTTCCAATTTTGGCTTCTTGAGTATCAATAACAGTGTGTTCGATAGTAATCAAATTACAAGTTTCGGAACAGGGAGGGGAGGGGGAATTTGTAATGTAGGAGGCATCTTAAGCATCAGCAATACTACTTTTGCTGAGAATAATGCTGAGGAGGGCGGAAAAGGTGGTGCTATCTATAACGAAGATAGTGTTTTAAGCCTGACTAGTAGCACCCTCCATAAAAACAGTGCTCTTTTAGGAGGTGGCATTTATAACTCTAATGGAGTTTTTACGATTAGCAACAGTACGCTGAGCAGTAACACTAGTAGTTTTGGTAGCGCTATCTACACTAACTCGTCTTCGGATATCAAAAATACGATCGTTAACTCTACCCTTTCTGGTGGTCTTAGTGGATTTGGTGCTGGATTAGTGAATAGTTTGGGGGTCACAGCAGTTCAAAATAGCACTATTACTGATTATCAAAATACAGCAATCAGTATTGCATTTAATTCTCCATCTCCTACTCCTAATGCTACTCCTCAATTCTCTCGCATCGAGGTTAGTAACAGCATCATTGCAGGAAATGGTAAAGCCAGTACACTAATACCTGACGTTATAGTGGGAGAAGACAACGCTTCTTTTGTCAGTCTTGGCAATAATTTAATCGGTATTGTTAATGTCAACGGCAACTTATCGGGCTTTATTGCAGAGCAAGGCGACATTCTAGTTGCAAATGACGATTTGGGTCTTGCACCGTTAGCCGATAATGGCGGGTTGACTAAAACTCACGCATTATTGCCCAACAGTCTTGCTATTAATGCAGGGAGTAATGCTCTTGTTCCAAGAGACACATTCACCGATCAGCGAGGGTCGGGCTTCGTTCGCTCTGCGTTTGGCACAGCAGACATTGGTGCGTTTGAATTGCAAGTTCCGATTGTTTCGATTAGTCCTGCGGTGATCAGTCAGGCAGAAGGCAATAATAGCGGCTTAACTCGCTACCTCTATACGGTCAGCCTTTCTCACTCGATTCCGTTCACCGTTGAGGTCGATCTTAATTTGACGGGGGGAACGGCAACCTTTGCCTCTGGCGACATTGCGATTAATCAGGGTGGTACTTTCTTTGCTCCGGGTGAAACCAGCAAGCAGGTCTATGTCGATGTCAAGGCAGACAACCTGATTGAATCGGATGAAACGTTTGTGTATTCCATTATTGGAGCGACAAACGCAACGATCGCCCCTAATGCCAACTCTGTCACCGGAATTATTCTCAACGATGATGCCAACCTCGCCCCGATCGCCGTCAATGACGCTGCCACTGTTGCCGCCTATCAATCTATCAATATCAATGTGTTGGCGAATGATAGCGATCGCAATGGCGATGTACTCTCCTTTGGGATAGTAACCGATCCGGACAAGGGAACGGCGATCGTCAACGATAATGGCACTCCCGACAATCCCAACGACGACTTCATTACCTACACGCCCGTTCCTGGATTCTGCGGCGAGGATAGCTTGACCTACCTGTTGAAAGATGGTCAGGGTGGAAGCGCGATCGCCACTGTCAGCATCACCGTAACAGGGGCAAATTTAGTTGGCACAGCAGAGAGCGATGTGTTGAAAGGAACTGCCTGTGCAGACACGATCGACGGTAAAGCGGGGAGCGATCGCATTACTGGAAACCAGGATGACGATCAGCTAAAAGGTGGTGGTGGACAAGATCGTTTTATTTACAACTTAGGGGATGGAACAGATACCATTACCGATTTTGGTGGAGTCGGAAGACAAGGAAGACCTCCTGTTTCTAGCCTTGTTGACGTTGATACGATTCAATTTCAGGGAATAGGTCTAACAGCAAGTAATCTACTGCTTACTCAAGTGGGAACAAATTTAGAACTCACATTTGAGAGCCAACCGAGTACCAAAATAATTTTGCAAAACTTCCAATTAGAAAATTTAGAAAACACCACGGCTCAAAATAACACCCTGGTTGGAAATATCCTATTTAACGGTCAAACGAGAGTTCGAGATGGTTTTGATGTCTTTACAGCTAGTTCTACTCGTACAACCTTGTTCAAGCGAAATACGGTTACTTTCCTCAATGATCTCAATAATATCGTTTCAGGTTTTGATGATTCTAATGATGTGATTAACGGTCAAGGAGGTGACGATCGCCTCACGGGTAAACGTGGTAACGATATCCTACGCGGTGGGGCCGCCAATGACGCTTTGCTGGGAGGAGCAGGCAACGATCGCCTATGTGGCAATACAGGAGCTGATCAGTTTGTCTTTGGTTCAGGTACTACATTCGATCGGGGTAGTTTTGGAGTTGATACGATCGCAGATTTCACCCTCCTTGAAAATGACAAAATTGTCTTGAGTAAAAGAAGCTTTAGAGCATTAACGAGTAATGTTGGCGGCTCATTAGCGTCTAATGACTTTGCCAGCATTAACGCCTCAACAAATAATTCTGCAACAACACTCACTGCCAGAATTATCTATAACCAACAAACAGGCGACTTAATCTACAACCAAAATGGAGCAGCATCAGGCTTTGGCAGTGGTGGGCGGTTTGCAACCTTGCCAACCCTTGCAATACTTAACACCGCAAGTTTTTTAATTCAGCGATGATATTGGGCGCTGCTTAAGCAAGAATGATCTGGGCGACAGTAATCTGAGCCTCAATAATATAAGCCAATATAAGCACTCCCCAAAACAATTCCTGGGCGGGGCTTGATTTTGAGAGAGGGGAGGGGCGATCGCTATTGGGAGCAGATATCATTGACCCTGTGATGCTTTAGCATCGGCCAGAACTGAGTTGATGATGAGATCTGTAATTCTCGAAAAGTGTCGTAAATTTCCTGTAACCAATTGCAGCTCAAAGTGTAGCGCTGTCGCTGCAATTTGCAAGTCTGGATGGGCGAGAACTTGCCCCTGTTGCTCTAGCGATCCGCCGATGCGAGCATAAACTTTAGCGATGGATAAATCAAACGACAAAATTGTTAAGGTGGGAATGATCTGAGATTCAATCCGCGTCAAAAGGTTGGGATAGCGATCGCGACTTTTATAGGCACCGCGTAAAAGTTCGGCAATTGATACGCTACTGGTAAACAACTGATCACTCGGGATAGTCGCCAACCACGTTATATAAGCAGTGAGTGGTCGTCGCCGCAGCGTTTCTGAAATTGCATCAGTATCCAGCAAATATGCCATTAACCAACGTTTGGGTAAGCACTATGAAGATAGCGTTCTTGCAAAACGTCATCGGTCGCAATTGCTAAAGCGTCGGCTTCTTCTTCCCAGCCTTGGCTAGCGTTGACTAGATGATTGGAGCCATCATGGGATAGTTGACGCAACGCCTGCACGCTAGGCAATGATGCCACTCCAAAATGCTCAACCCGGAGCTGAAGCAGGTTGACGATGAGTTCATCCAATTCTTGTTGAGAAAACTGCTCGGCCGCAAGAATGACCTGGGCAACAGTAATGTGAGCCTCAATCTGGATCAATGCCATAGGAGGATTCTCAAACAACTACAAGATATTATAGCGGTGAGGTAGGAAGTCGTACTGAGCGAAGTTAAAGGGTAGCGTGCACCCTGAGCGAAGTCGAAGGGTAGAATCTTTCCTGGGCGATCGCCTTACTGATCCTTCATGACGCGTTCGATTTCGCGTTTTGCGTCTTTGCGCTTCAGATCTTCGCGTTTATCGTGCAGCTTTTTACCGCGTCCGAGCCCGAGGGTTACTTTCACCCAGCCGCGCTTGAGGTGCATATTGAGCGGCACTAGGGCCAACCCTTTTTGTTCGACCTGGCCGAATAGCTTGCGAATCTCATCGGCGTGCAGCAGCAGCTTGCGGGTGCGGCGAGGATCGTGGTTAAACACCTGGCTGGCGGTGCTATGGGGCGAAATATGAACGTTGTGTAGCCACACCTCGCCGTTGCGCACTAGGGCATAACCATCGCGCAGGTTAACTTTGCCTTGCCGGATTGACTTGACCTCGGTGCCGACGAGTTCAATGCCGGTTTCAAAGGTTTCTAAGATTTCGTATTGAAATCGCGCCTGCCGGTTGTCGCTGATGATTTTGTAGCCGTTGTCGCTCATAGATGGTTTTTACTCGACGACGATAGTCCATTCGTGTAGTTCGTAGGTGACGCAGCCGTTTTGCACCAGCGGATCTTGGGCAACGATGGCTTTGGCTTCGTCAAGGGTGGTGGCCTCAAATAGCATCATGCCGCCGCCTCGCTCTGCCCAATAGCCGGTTTTAGCCCGATGGCCTCGTTCGATTAGGTCTTTGACGTAGGCTTTGTGGGCAACGACGAATTGATCGAAGACGGGCTTTTCAACGACACCTTTTTCAATTTTGACAAACCAAGGCATAGACTGCTGTGTTGCGCTCGGATTTCCAGGATAACGTGAATTGATGGGCGCTTAGCGGTTCGTTTGTGTTGCGCAATAAAGTACCGTCGCCCAAGACCTGATCAGGATACGTATTCCCTATGTCATTTGACCCGGCTAAACCTCGTTTTTTTGTGGCGCTGCTGCCGCCTGCGGCGATCGCAGACTATGCCAATGGCGTGATTCGCGAATTGGGCGATCGCTTTCAGACCCGCACGGCCAAAGCGCCGCCCCACGTGACGCTGCAACCTCCGTTTGTTTGGCCGATGGCCCAAGTCGCTGATTTAGAGCGGTGTCTTGGCGCTTTTGCGGGCTCACAGGCCGCGGTGCCGGTTTGCCTGTCGGGGTTTGGGGCTTTTGCGCCGCGTGTGCTCTATATTAACGTGCTTAAGACCCCAGCCCTGATGGCGCTGCAAGCCGAGTTGAGCGCTGAGCTAGAGCAAACTCTAGGGATTGTCGATGCCAAGGGCAAGCAGCGTGGCTTTTCACCCCACATGACGGTGGCCTCACGCAACCTCACCCCGCAGGTGTTTAAGCAGGCCTGGCCGCTGTTGCAGGCGCGATCGCCAGATCCATCACTAAATCCATCGCCAGATCCATCACCAAATCCATCGCTAGAGCACTCGTTAGAGGAACAGTTTATGGGCGATCGCCTGACGCTACTGATCCATGATGGGCAGCAATGGCAGATCCAGTCAGAGTTTCGTTTAAGTTAACGCCGCTCTGGCACCAGTTTCCTCAAAAATCAGTAACCTGGATGCCAATTCATCGCTAAGGGCATCGTTAGAGTGGAAGAAGAGTAGAAGAGGAACCCTACCGCAAAAAATACCGCAAAAAACGGGCGATCGCCCAGCTTTCGGTTCGGGCAGCGTTCTTTTAGACTTTTGGTAACGTTTAGTTTTGGCGCAATCGGTGACGAACGGAGGACAAGACCATGACAGCAGTGATGACCCCAGCGGTAGACTGGGATGCGTTTGCGGCCTCCCTAGAAGGAATTGAGGTCATTCGCGATCCGGGGCAGGTGGCCAAACTTTCCAAAGACTATTACACCTACAGCCCCATCTTGGTGCCGCTGCTGGGCGACAAAGTCGGTGATATTGTCGTGCGCCCGGCCAATGAAGCCGAGGTGCTGCGGGTGGCCAAAGCTTGCGTCAGCGGGCGGATTCCGCTCACGGTGCGGGGGGCGGGCACCGGCAACTATGGGCAGTGCATTCCGCTGCAAGGTGGCGTCATCCTCGATTTGAGTAAGATGCAGACGGTCAAGTGGCTCAAGCCAGGGCTGGCCTGCGTTGAACCCGGTGTCAAGCTGTTTAACCTCGACAAACAGGCCCGCGATATCGGCTGGGAAATTCGCATGGCTCCGTCAACCTACCGCACGGCTACTATTGGCGGGTTTATTGGCGGCGGCAGCGGTGGCATTGGCTCGATTACCTACGGGCAGTTGCGCGATCGCGGCAACCTTCATGCGGTGCGGGTGGTGACGATGGAAGACGAACCCCGCGTGATCGAGCTGCGCGGCGACGAGGTGCAAAAGGTGAACCACGCCTATGGCACCAATGGCATCATCACCGAACTGGAAGTGCCCCTGGGCCCCGCCTATCCTTGGGCCGAGCTGATCATTACTTTTGATGACTTTATGACGGCAGCGCGGTTTGGGCAGACCCTGGGTGACGCCGACGGCATGATCAAAAAGCTGATTGCCATTTTTGCCGACCCGATTCCGGCCTACTTCGCTGCTTTTCGCAATACCATCCCCTCCGGCAAACACTGCGCCTTTGTGATGATTGCCGAGACCTGCCTCGAACCGTTCAAAGAGCTGGTCAAAGAAGCGGGCGGCACGATCTGCTACGAAAAAAATGCCCAAGAGGCCAGCAAGGGCACGATGCTGATGGAGTATACCTGGAACCACACCACCCTCCACGCCCGCAGCGTTGACCCCACGTTGACCTACCTGCAAACGCTGTTCCCAGCCGATAAGTCGCTGACGCTCTTAGAGCAGATGTATCGTCACTATGGCGATGAGGTGATGATGCATCTGGAATACATCCGGGTGAATGGTGTGGTTATCCCCGCGGCCCTGCAAATTGTGCGCTATAGCACCCCAGAGCGACTGATGGAGATTATCAAACATCACGAAGATCAAGGGGCCTTTATCGCCAATCCTCACACTTACATCCTCGAAGATGGCGGCCGCAAAACCATTGATCCGGTGCAGCTTGAGTTCAAAAAACAGGTTGATCCCTATGGGCTACTCAACCCCGGCAAGATGAAGGCCTGGACTCAGGCTTAGCTGTTGGCAAAACTTGATTGGCGATCGCTCTTTGATTCTCTTTTCATTGAGGAAAGTGAGGAGGGCGATCGCCTACCGCCAACGTTCTTCCCACACTTAATGCTGCCAATAACGTTGAGATCATCAGCGTCGGACGATTACCGGCGTGCCGATATCCACCTGTTCAAACAGCGTTTCGATATCTTCATTGTGCATCCGCACACAGCCATGAGACACCGCCTGGCCGATGAGTTCGGGTTGGTTGGTGCCGTGGAAGCCGATTTGGTTTTCGCCATCGATCCAGAAGCCAATCCAGCGGCTGCCCAGGGGATTGGAGGGCCCTGAATGGAAGACTTCGCGGGTAATCGGGTGCTTCCAGATCGGGTCATACATCATGTTTTCGACCTTAAAGCGACCCCGTGGCGTTTCCCA